>DASXVS010000056.1 GCA_036504095.1 Armatimonadota bacterium
GTCGAGCGGCTTTTTGCCTGGCTCGGCAACTACCGACGGCTTCTTGTGCGTCACGAATACCACTGGGATAACTTTCTCGGCTTCCTGCATCTTGGCTGTATGCTTATCCTGCTACGGCAGGGTTTTTGAGATGGCTTCTAGTGTGATCGTCTCCTTCAATCCGCCGGGTGTCGGCGCAAGGTTGAGGTTGGCATTGCGCCAAAGACCCGTCCATTTGGCGTCCGATGTCGTCGCCGATGTCAATACAGTTGACGTTCCGAGAGGACGGAACAACACGGCGCCTTTGTCCGTTTCCGCGCGCACCCATCCGTCCGTGTCGGACGGCAGATAGGATCTCAGCGTATTGTGCTCATTGGCGCGGGTGAATCCGGCCTTTGTGGTGCTGGAGAGGGCCGTGTCTATGGGCTGCCAGGATCCGTCCGTCGCCTTGAAATGGATGGGCGCTCCATGGACTTCCACGCGGTTGGCGCCGTCGGCCAGAAGAAGGGTGCGGGAGTTCATCGTGCGCCGTTCGGCAAGTTCACGAACGGCGGGAGATTCAGGCCCTGCTAATGCAGGGGGGGGGGGGGCACAACAAAATGCTGCCATGCCAAATGCGAGCGCGAACGGGTAACGCATACTGCCTCCATCGTAACGGTCGTGCAGCGAGTGCGAAGCGGCAACCGGCTCAAGTTGCCTCATGAACAAGGCTACCAAACAAACGGGAAATTGTCAATCGGCCGGAATCTATTACTTGCAGTAACGTATTCCGGGCTCTGATGCCGGATGCTCACATCCCGCCCCCACTCATGGAAAGACCTACATGAAAGGTGAGAGGTCGCTCTCCCGCCCGTTCATTACCGCGCGTGGCACACCCGCGTCTGGACATCTTGGCAGAAATCATGCTCGCAGCGCCCCGCAGAAAACGACAACTGGGTGATATCTTCGTAGACTTCGGGCTGGTCACATCGGACCAGCTGGAAGTCGCCGTCGAACGCCAGCGCCAGTCCAAATCACACGTCTCCATCGGTGACGTCCTCGTATCGCTCAACATGGTCGGCGAAAAGGACAAAGTCCGCTGCCTGGCCGAGCAGTGGGGCGTCCCCTTCATGGACCTCGTGGAGTACCAGCCCGACCCGGACCTCATGCGCCTCATCTCTCAGGAGATGGCCCGCCGCCTCAAATGCCTCCCCATCGCGCAGACCGACGGCCGCCTCACGCTGGCCATGAAGAACCCGCTCGATATCTATGCCATCGATGAGGTCCGCCTTATCTCCGGCATGGAAGTCGATGCCGTCATCGCCAGCGAAGAAGAGATCGCCGCCGCCGTCGCGCACGCCTACCGGGATGATAACGACGTTTCCGATGCGGTTAATACCGCCATCGCTGACCTCAGCGTGGGCGACGATTTCGGCATTTCCATCAACCAAAGCGACAAAGAGACCGACGAAGTCAGCCTCGACCAGCTGAAGAGCGCCGCCCAGGACGCCCCCGTGGTGAGGATGGTCAACCTCATCATCACCCAGGCCATCCAGGAGAAAACGTCGGACATCCACATCGAGCCGATGAAGGACCACGTCCGCGTCCGCTATCGCATCGACGGCATCATGCAAGAAGGCATGAAGCTCCCGAAAACGGCGCAAGCCTCGCTGGTTTCCCGCGTCAAGATCATGTCCGAAATGGACATTTCCGAAAAACGCGCCCCCCAGGACGGCCGCATTTCCCTGATTATCGACGGCAAAGAGTTCGATTTCCGCGTCTCGTCGCTCCCCAGCGTCTTCGGCGAGAAGATCGTCATGCGCATTCTCGACAAGTCCAGCATCAGCATCGGCCTCAGCAAACTGGGCCTGCTGCCGGACATGATGGAGAAATTCGAGCAGGTCATCACTCGGTCGTACGGCATTATCCTGGTAACCGGGCCAACCGGCTCCGGCAAGTCCACCACCCTGTACTCCGTCCTGAACAAGATCAACACCGGTGACCGAAATATCATCACGATTGAGGACCCCGTAGAATATAACCTGGCCGGGATAACCCAGGCCCAGGTAAATGTCCGCGCCGGCATGACGTTCGCCTCCGGCCTTCGAACCATGCTGCGGCAGGACCCGGACATCATCATGGTCGGCGAAATCCGCGACTCCGAAACGGCGCTGATTGCCACCGAAGCAGCGCTCACCGGCCATTTGGTCCTCTCGACCCTGCACACAAACGACGCGCCGGGTTCGATCACGCGCCTTGTAGACATGGGGATTGAGTCATTCCTCATTGCGTCGTCGCTGGCAGGGGTTATCGCCCAAAGGCTCTTGCGCACCATCTGCCCCAAGTGCAAAGAGGCGTACAGCCCTTCAAAGCAGGCAATGGTGAACCTCGGCCTGGAAGCGGACAGCAACGTTCAGTTTTTCCGGGGAAGAGGCTGCCCGCAGTGCAGGGGCACGGGCTACAAGGGGCGCGTCGGCGTGTACGAACTGATGTCCATCAACGACGAGATGCGCGAGCTGATCCTGAAGAAGGTTGGCGGGCCGGAATTGCAGCAAGCGGCGCTTCGCGGAGGAATGCGCACGCTGAGAGAAGACGCCATGGAGAAGATTCTCCTTGGCATTACCACCCTTGAGGAAAGCCTGCGCGTGCTCTACGTGGGCTGAAAGAGCATCCCGCCACAACGCCGTGGAACGGGATCCGGCACGGGTGATCCGCGCCGCTGATGAGGAGACAAGAGATGATCGCCGAACCGAATATCGCGCTCGCGGAACTACACCTGGACGACTTGCTGTCATACGCCATCCAGCATCGCGCCAGCGACCTTCACCTGACGGCAAACCTGCCGCCGATGGTTCGCGTTGACGGCAGATTACAGCGCTCCCCGTGGGACCACCTGCGGCCGAACGATATCCAGCGGCTGCTGTACGACATTCTGACGGGCGAGCAGATCCAGCGTTTCGAAGCGACTAACGAGCTCGATTTCTCCTACTGGATCGGAGAAGAGGCGCGTTTTCGCGGGAACATGTACCGGCAAAGGGGCTCGGTTGGCGCCGCTCTCCGCGCGATCCCGGTGAAGATTCCCTCGATGACCGAGCTGCATCTGCCCCGCATTCTGGAGGACCTGGCGAGCCTCCCAAGCGGACTGGTGCTGATTACGGGGCCAACGGGAAGCGGCAAATCCACCACCCTCGCCTGTTTGATCGACATGATCAACTCAGACCGCGATTGCCACGTGATGACGGTTGAAGACCCGATCGAATATATCCACAAGCACCGCAAGAGCATGGTGAACCAGCGCGAACTTGGCACCGACACGAACTCGTTCGGCAACGCCCTCCGCGCCGCCTTGCGCGAAGACCCGGACGTTCTCCTCATCGGCGAAATGCGAGACCTTGAGACGATTCAGACCGCGCTCACCATGGCGGAAACAGGGCACCTCGTCTTCGCAACACTGCACACACGAAGCGCGGCACAGACAATCGACCGAATCGTTGACGTCTTTCCGTCTCATCAGCAGTCTCAGATCCGGACGCAACTCGCATCCGGTCTGGAAGCGGTTGTGGGCCAGCAGTTGTGCTCCAAAGTGGGCGGCGGGCGCGTGGCCGCGTGCGAGGTTATGATGGCCTCCAGCGCGGTGCGCAACCTGATCCGCGAGGGGAAGTCGTTCCAGATCCCGAGCGTCATCGAGACGAGTTCGCGCGTGGGGATGCAGACGATGGATAAAGCGCTTTCGGAATTGTATCGCTCCGGCCAGATCACTCTGGATGAAGCGATGAGCCGCACCCTGGACCGGGACGCGTTGAAACGCCTGCTCGGCGGCGGGATGTACTGAGGTTCGGGGCTGAGGGCCGAGATGCGAGGGCTGAGGGGCTGTGCGCACCACCTTCGCCATCCCGGCCCTCAGCCCTTTCCTCTCAGCCCTATCCTCTCACCCCTGGAATTGCGGCAGCCAGGCCTCGTGCGCTGCGAACAACTCATCCACCATGCTCTGGATCTGACGGAGGTCCAGCATCGCGGCGGTGAGCGGATCGAGCGCGATGGCCTGGAATGCCTTCCGGGCGTTGCCCTCCAGCGCCGCCTCAACAGCCAGCGCCTGCACATTGATGTTGGAGCGGTTCAGCGCAGCCAACTGGTTCGGCAGATCTCCCACGAAACACGGGTGCAGTCCCGCCTTATCTACCAGAATGGGCACCTCGACGCAGCATCCGTCGGGTAGGTTCTTGATGAGGCCTGCATTCGGCACGTTTCCGTTGATGCGCGCCGGTATATTCGTTTCGCTGGCGCGGATGATCACGCTGGCGTATTCGAGTGAGCGTTTGATCTCCACAGGCTCCTCGCCCGCGGCCTGGCGCTTCACCTGGTCGTAGTGCGGCTGCCATCCGTCGCGGCAGAGGTCCAGGTAGTCCCAGCGCGGGGTGGCGAACTGCTCGATGAGGTCCTTGCGCTTGCGGAAATACGGCACGTACTCGCTCATGTGATGCGTGCTCTCGGTGACGTAGTAATCGAAGTGGCGCAGAACCTCGAAGCGTGTCTTGTCCTTCGCGAAAACCTCCGGGTCTTCCATCCCCTTCCGAATGATCGGATAGGCGTCACGCCCGTCGTACTCGTATTTCAGGTACCAGGCCATGTGGTTGATGCCGGCGCACCAGTAGGAAACCTTGCTGGAATCCAGGCCCAGGTAGCCCGCCAACTGCTCCGCGGTGCCCTGCACGCTGTGGCACAGGCCAACGGTCCGGATGGACGTCGCTTTGGTGACGCCCCAGCAGTTGATCGCCATCGGATTGCTGTACTGGAGCATGATCGCATTGGGGCAGAGCTCCTCCATTTCCCGCGCGATGTCCACCAGAACCGGCACGGTCCGCAGTCCGCGAAACACGCCGCCGGGTCCGAGGGTATCGCCAACGCTCTGGTCGATGCCGTACTTCAGCGGAATCGCGATATCGTGCTCAAATGGCGCGAGCCCGCCAACCTGGATCATCACGATTACATAGTCTGCGCCTTCGAGCGCCTTGCGGCAGTCCGTTGTGGCTTCGATTTTCGTGGGCAGATTGTTGTCCGCGACGACACGCCGTGCGAGCGATTCGATGACGCTGAGGCGCTCCGCATCGATGTCCATGAACGACAGCGTCGACTCACGCAGTTCGGGCCACGAGAGGATATCCAGGATCAGGTTGCGCGAGAAGACCACGCTTCCCGCGCCGATGAATGCGGTTTTCATAATGGGATCAAGTTTCGAGTTTCGAGTTCCTAGTTCCGGGTTTCGGGTTTCTGGTTTCGGGTTTCGGGTTTCGGGTTCCGTGTTCCGGGTTCAGGGTTCCCAGTTTTGGGTGCCGGGTCTCGGAACTTGGGACTAGGGACTCGAAACCTACTCCGTCACTTTGATTGTAGTTCGCAAATGGGGTGGTTGGCCCGATGAAACGACGTGGCGCCGCTGGTGATGCCTGTGCGGGTTTCCGGCATGACGACGACGCGGTCAGCATTCCGGGGCAACAGGCGCCAAACAAAACGTGGGGATATTGGCTTTGTTCATGGTCCCGGTAACATTCTTTGCGAAGGGGCCGGACACTGTGTTTCGGCACGCCTGGGTGATTACCGAAAGTCCTCGCGCCCGGGTGGGCGCAGAAAGAGAACGGTCAGAGGGATGAACCAAGGAACCTTGATGGCGATCGCGTTTTGGATCCTCGCGGTGGCGCTGTTGATCACTGTCGTTTCGGCGTTTGCCGCCGCGGTGCCTCACATCCGCAGCAAAGAGCCGGACGTGCCGGGTACAATGGCGGCGGATTTCCTTCCCGGCTTCGCGCTGATGATGCTGGCGCTGCTGGCGCCCGGCGGCCGGGGAATGACCGTGCAGACGCTCGCGCTCTTCACGATTGCATCCGGCGTCACGATGTACGCGGCGATACGGTTCGGGTCTCTCTCCCATACGAGCTCGGAGAAGAACGATCCCGACCGGAAGTAGCCACGAGGCCCTCGAGGTGAAGGCCGCCGATCAGCGTCGCGGGCGGCAAAATGCGGTCCCGGCCCTTGTAAGGAGGGCCGGGGCCGTTTCGGGTTTCAGGTGGCGGGTGTCGGCTGTCTGGCCGGAGCCCGGCGGCTGACACCCGCAACCTGGTCTATTCTTCGCGCGAGGCGCTGTTGCCCTTTTCCTCGGTTGCGGCCGGCAAATCTAGTTGGTCGCTGACCTTCCACCCCGGAGGCAAATAGCATTGGAGGTCCGGAAATACCTGCATCGCACTCCAGACACTTGGGGCGTTGTCTGGGTGTACGTATAGCGTGCCTCTGAGCCTGCAGCAAGACCAGTCCCACGAGTGCGGCACCATCACCAGACCCGAGATTCGCGACGATTTACCACTACGGAACAGACCGTTCGTTTGGCGGTGAGCGATTCCGCCGCCGCCAGGCCGAAGACGATCGAACGTGAACACCTCATCGCCGTAAAGCACGTTCGCCATCGTTTCTGGCCGGATCATCAGTTCCCAAACCGCCTGAAGAACCACCAGGTTCACCTGGCTGCGCCCTGGCGGGCGGGTGAATGTCTTGCCGGCTTTGCTCAGATCAGTGTGGACGGCTTTCCTCCTCACCGCTGTATTGATCTCACGCATCAACCCATTGGACGCGCTATACGCATCGATCACGCCAACTTCCATATGGCTGAGACGACTGCATTCACTGACACCATATTTAACAATGGGATTCACGGGGTCAGGCCAGCAATATGACAGAATATCCAAATCGTGTGTCGGTGGAGCCGGGCATAGGCTTCCAACTTCAGCTTTCAGGTGGGTCAGGAATCGATCCGCGTCTTGCCGCTGGATCCTATCCGATAGCCAGTAGTGCAACAACCAAGGCATTGATATGAATTGCAATCGCGCTTCGCACCTGCGTTGGAAATGGTCCTTTGCATCCCGACTCTCAAGCGAGCGGAGGCGTTTGACCTGGATGTCCAATCGCGTTCCGTCGGCAAAGCACCGGAAGTCAGGCGGTCGACTCTCGGTGTCCGGTTCGTACTCGACATTCGTGATCGATTCGTTAGCGAGTAATTCGCAGCACACCCCTGCCTCTAGCAGGACATCCATAGCTGCCTCGCCGCTCCGAGTGATCACGTTTTGGACAAGCCGATCGAATCCCGCCTTGTGGATTGCATTGATGAGGGAGTTCAAGGATCCCAACCGTACGGGATCATCCACTATGCCGGGGAAATCGGTGAACGAACGATGCATTCGGTGAAGTCAGGCATTTGGCATCGGTGCTCCATTGTTGGAATCAACGTAGCAAACAGCCCAGCACAATCACAAACGGCGGGCGGACCGAGTTGGTCCGCCCGCCGTTCTTTGGAAGACTGAGGCTGGAAGTTGGAGGTTGGAATCCAGCTTCCAACCTCCAACTTCTCACTTCTACTTGTCGCGCGAGGCGCTGTTGCCCTTTTCCTCGATCGCCGCCTGGGCCGCCGCGAGGCGGGCTACCGGGATGCGCTTCGGGGAGCAAGAGACGTAGGTGAGGCCCAGCTTGTGGCAGAACTTCACGCTGTCCGGCTCGCCGCCGTGCTCGCCGCAGATACCGAGCTTGATCTTCGGGTTCACCTTCTTGGCGTCTTCAACGCAGATCTTCATCAGGCGGCCGATGCCCTTCTGGTCGATGGTGTCGGTCGGGTCGTTCTTAAAGATCTGCTTGTCGATGTACAGCGGCAGGAACTTGCCGGCGTCGTCGCGTGAGATGCCGTAGCCCATCTGCGTCAGGTCGTTGGTGCCGAAGGAGAAGAACTGGGCTTCCTTGGCGATCTCGTCCGCGGTCAGGGCGGCGCGCGGGATCTCGATCATCGTGCCGATCATGTAGTCGACCTCAATGCCCTCCGCCTTCATGGTCTTCTTCGCGACCTTGATGAGCTGGGTCTTGAGGTAGGTCAACTCGGTCACGGTGGCGATCAGCGGGATCATGATCTCGGGATGAACGTCGATACCGGCCTTCTTGACCTCGCAGGCCGCGCCGATGATGGCGGCGATCTGCATGTTCACGATCTGCGGGAAGTAGATGCTCAGGCGGCAGCCGCGCAGGCCCAGCATTGGGTTCTGCTCGTGCATGTCTTCAACAGCGGCCAGAAGTTTGCTGGCCTTGGCCATAGCGGTTCCGCTGGCATTGCTGTCCATCATCTGGCGCATTTCCATCTTCACGGTGTCGGCGTGGGGGAGGAACTCGTGAAGCGGCGGGTCGATGAGACGGATGGTAACCGGCTTGCCGTTCATGGCGCGGAAGATGCCTTCGAAATCCTCGCGCTGAAGCGGGAGGAGCTTGTCGATGGCGGTCTGGCGGCCGGCGTCATCTTCGGCGAGGATCATGTCCTGCACGAGAGCGGCGCGGTCTCCAAGGAACATATGCTCCGTGCGGCAAAGGCCGATGCCTTCGGCGCCCAGGGCGATGGCGTCCAGAGCGTGCTCCGGCGTATCGGCGTTGGCGCGAACGCCAAGCTTGCGATACTCGTCGCACCAGCCCATGAAGGTGCCGAAATCACCGGTCATCGTGGCGGGTTCGGTTTCCAGTTCGGTGTTGTACACCAGGCCGAGCGTGCCGTCAAGCGTGATGATGTCGCCTTCCTTCACAACCACGCCGTTAGCCGTGAACTGGCGGGCGGTTTCGTCGATCTTCACCGCGCCGCAGCCGCAGACCGTGGGGATTCCGTACTGGCGGGCTATAAGAGCCGCGTGGCTCGTGCGGCCGCCGAGGCTGGTGAGGACGCCCTTGGACGCGAGCATTCCACCCAGGTCGTCCGGGTTGGTCTCCTTGCGGACGAGGATGACTTTCTTGCCTTCGGCCGCGTAGGCGATGGCGGTTGCGGCGTCCAGGGCCACGTGGCCGGAGGCGCCGCCGGGGCCGGCGTTCAGGCCCTTGGCGATTTCCTTGATGCCCTTCGCGCTTTTGATGCGCGGGTGGAGCAACTGCTCGAGGGCTTCCGGCGGAACGCGGACCAGGGCCTGTTCCTTCGTGATGAGGCCTTCGTTCACCTGATCGATGGCGATCTTCACCGCGGCAACGCCCGTGCGCTTGCCGGAGCGGCACTGCAGGATGAAGAGACGACCCTTCTCGATGGTGAACTCGATGTCCTGCATGTCGTGGTAATGAAGCTCGAGGTTGCGCGCGATGTCCGCGAACTGCTTGTAGATGGCGGGGAACTCACTCTCGAGCTCGGCGATTTCTTCCGGGGTCCGCACGCCGGCGACCACGTCCTCGCCCTGGGCGTTCTTCAGGAACTCGCCGAACAGCTTGTTCTCGCCGTTGGCGGCGTTGCGGGTGAAGGCCACGCCCGTGCCGCAGTCATCGCCCATATTTCCAAAGACCATGGACTGGATGTTCACGGCGGTGCCCAGGTCGTGGGCGATCTTCTCGCGGTTGCGGTAGATGACGGCGCGCTCGTTGTTCCAGGACTTGAACACGGCGACTACCGCGAGTTCCAACTGCGTGAGCGGGTTCGTCGGGAAGTCATCGCCCGTCACGTCCTTGAAGTACTTCTTGTAGAGCTCACACAGATCCTTCAGGCCGGCCGCGTCAACTTCGGTATCCACCTGGGCGCCGGTCTTGGCTTTCAGGGCGTCGAAGATGACTTCGAAATGGTGTTTGGCGAGCTTGGGATAGTCGCTGGAAAGGACGATGTCGCTGAACATCATGAGGAAGCGGCGATACGCGTCGTAAGCGAATCGCTCGTTGCCGGTTGCGGCGATGATGCCCTTGAGGGAGTCTTCGTTCAGGCCGAGGTTGAGGACGGTATCCATCATTCCCGGCATGGAGAACTTGGCGCCGGAGCGGACGGACACCAGAAGCGGGTTTTTCGCGTCACCCAGCTTCTTGCCCATGTCCTTCTCGATGACGGCAAGCGCCTTCATAACGTCGTCCCACAGTCCGTCGGGCAAGCGCCCGAGCTTCGTGTACTCGTTGCAGGCTTCGGTTGTGATCGTAAATCCGGCGGGCACCGGCAGGCCGATATTGGTCATTTCGGCCAGGTTGGCGCCCTTGCCTCCGAGGAGGTCACGCATCGAGGCGTTGCCCTCTTTGAAAAGATAAACTTGCTTCTTAGACATTACTGACTCTTCTCCTGATAGTGCGGGATGTCCGCGGGGGAGCCACCGGCGTGGATAACCGGCCTCCCCGATTGCCATTGATTGGAAATTCAAACCCATGTATGATAGACCCCCTGACGGGGGCAGGGGCAATGGGTGTGCAGAGACTCATAAGTGGCGAGGGGGCGCTCCGAGGAAGAGGGAGGCAGCGAACGGGCGACTTCTGCCGCGTTGGCTAAACGCAGGCGGGGGCTGGCAGGCCGGCGAAGGCCGGCCAATTATCGGCGGCTCGCATCCAAGCGGAGAATGGTCGACCTACCGAAGCGCCTTCTGGAACGACGTGACCGTGAGCGAGACGAAGACCACGAAGAGCACCGACGATGCCACGAAGCCCTCCCAGATGGCCGGGTTCGCCCAGTTCGACAGCACCAGCGCGCGAACCCCCTCAATGACGTACGTCACGGGGTTGTAGCCTGCCAGAAGCGCGAACGTCTTCGGCAGTAGCTGCTTCGGCGCCTGGGAGGTGGTGATGTACAGGAACGGGAATACGAGGATGAACATGGACTGCACGAGCCGGGCGTTCTGGGTCCGCAGCGCCGCGATCATACTGATGCAACTCCACGCCATGGCGAACAAAATGAGCATTGCGAAGATCGCCACGATCCCAAGAAAACCGGTGTTGAACTTCACGCCGATCGCCAGCAGAAGGACCACCACAATCGCTCCCTGTAAGGTCGCCTGTATCGCCACCTCGGTCAGCCGGCCGAGGACGATGGCGAGGCGATGGATGGGCATGATCAGCAGTTTTTTGAAGTACCCATTGGTGATGTCCTGCACGAGTTCGATTCCCGCATTGCCCGCAGCGAAGAAGACGGCCGTGAATATGGCAACCGGCGCAATGAACTGCTTGTAGGAGACGTGGGGAAAGCCCTTCACCTGCGCGAACGCCTGCAGCGACGCCGCATTTACAGCGAAGAAGAAGAGCGGCATGAAGAGCGACGGCAGCAACGCCAGCATCGGCCGCCAGATCTGCTTTGTACTGCGCACAGACAGGTAGAACCAGTCGGAAAAGAAATCTTTCATGGGTTTGTGGTTACCGGGCGCGCGCATACGGGTCCGGAGCGTTCGCATTGACCTCTTCGTCCGCCAGGTTGCTTCCCGTCGTCTTCAGGAAGACGTCTTCGAGGCTGCTCGCGTTATGCTCTGCCAGCAGGTGCTGGAGGGTGCCTTCCGTGACGATGCGGCCCTGGTCCATGATCGCGATGCGGTCACAAAGCGCCTCGGCCTCCTCCATAAAGTGGGTCGTCAGAAAGATGGTCATACCGTCGCGATTCAACTGGCGCAGGTGGCCCCAGATCAGTTGGCGCGCATGCGGGTCGAGGCCGGTTGTCGGCTCGTCGAGAAACAGGACTTGCGGATTGTGTATGAGCGACAGGGCCAGGTCGAATCGGCGGCGCATTCCCCCCGAATACGTTGATGCGAAGCGCTTGGACACCTTCTCAAGCTCAACGAGTTTGAGGAGTTTGCGTATCTGGGCGTCGATCTCATGCGGCGGCATGTGGTAGAGGCGGCCATGAAGCCGGAGCATCTCCTCCGCGGTCGCGGTTTCGTCGAGCCCCACTTCCTGCATCGCGAAGCCGACGCGCTTATAGATCTCGTTCGGGTGTTCGCTGAGGTCGAAACCATCGATGACAATGCGTCCGCTCGTCTTTTTGACGAGGTTGACGAGCATGTTCATCGTGGTGGACTTGCCGGCGCCGTTTGGGCCCAGGAAACCGAAGAACTCACCGCGCTCCACGGAAAATGACACCCCGTCCACGGCACGCGTACCTGTGGGATAGACCTTCACCAGGTCCTGGACTTCGATGATCTGAGAACTCATACACCTTTTAGCCCCGATTTGCGGCCGTTAGTTCCTTGCGGAGCGCCCAGCAGGCTCCAGTCTGAGTATGGTGCTCTCTGCCGGATCCAGAGCGATCACCGTGGTTCCAGAGGCACGCCAGGTGCGTCCGCTCCACAGGTCCGTGACCTGGTACGGACCGCGGAGCAGCCCCGCGCGGGCTAAATCCACACGCTTCGTGGCTCCGTCCTTGCCGTCGAAATTGAAGATTGCGAGGTAGTGGGCAGCGCGGGATTCGAGCGTCAGGACGTCCGGCGCCTTGCTGCCCGTGTTCCCCTCCAACGGTCGAAACGGGCGGCCGAGGCGCGCGACGGCATTGATCGCGGGATTCGAGAACCAGGTTTCCGCCAGGCGCTGTCCTTCCGGCTTTGTGAGATCGTCGCCTATCAGGAAGACCGTTCCGGCGACGGCTCCGGACGTCACGCGGCTCCGGTTTTCAGCGGCGCTATGCCCCTCCAGAACGAGGTGGTCGGGATCGTTATACGCGTAAAGGCGTCCGCTCATCCACCAGCCGTACGCCGCCGAATTCATCACGTATTCCGTCTCGCCGATGCCGCCGAAACTGTCGCAGGACACGCGCCGGGCGTGAGCGTACCGGTATGGGAACAGCGGCGCAATCGACTCGCTGACGAACATCGTCCACCCGATCCGGTTCAACAGGTAGCGCATGCCGCTGTTGTACGCCTGGATTCCGGTCTGGACGGACCTGTCGAAATGAACGCCGTTCGCCGAGCCGCCTTCAAGCGCGCCGTGGGTGAGAAAATCGAGCTTGATGTAGTCGAAACCGAGGGTCTTGAACCGGTCGATGAAGTGGTCGATGCGGCCGCGTGTCCCGGGGTGGGTCGGATCGAGCGCCATGCCGCCATCCATGGAAATGGGTGAGCCCGCCTTGGTCCGCGTCACGATGTCGCTGTACACGTACTTCGTGCCCTCGACGCGTTGCGAGAGGTTTTTGCCCCAGTAGATGAAGGGCGACCAGTAGATTCCCGCCTTCTGGCCGTTCGAATGTACGTGGGTTGTGAACTGCTTCAACTCCGCATCGCTCAGGTTGTCCCAGTACGAATCGAGATTGACGTATGTGGCTCCCCGGTTGTTGAAACCGAGGGGCTGGAGGCGCCGCGCGAGGTAATCGGATGTCCCGGCCGCTTTGGCGTAGTTGAGGCCAGCCTGCACCTTGCCCCAACTGTTCCAACCGAACGGCACGCCGCCCGTCCATTTCCGCGCCGGCGCCTCGGCGGCGTTCGCCGCCGCGAAATCCTCCATACCGGCGCGCCAGTCCGAATAGAACCCCACAAGGACCTTCGGCGAGAGTATGCGGTTCCCCGCCACGGCGCCGTGCGGTTCCACGTCGTGCGTCCCGCCGTCCGCCACGCCGCCAAAGACCCTGAGATCGTTCAGCCGGCTGCCGCTGCCGGAAAAGGCGACGGCGGTTTTCCAGGTATCGTGCGTCACGGAACCCACCACGATGCCGTTCCGGCTGGCGTTATCGTAGAACGCGCAGACCTCGTAGCTGACGCCGCCGGATTTCCATGGCGATGCATCGTAGCGAGCCCACTTGTCATTGTCGAACGGCACCTGCAGCGCTCGCACATCGATATGTCGAGCGAGCTCCAGCGCGCCGGGCGTGTCGTCCACCAGCGGGGCCATCCAGTTGGAGCGCAGTCCCACGCCGGCGAGTTCAATACGCAGGAGGACCGAACGACCATCGCGCAGGGTGAACCGCTGCCTCATGGTCGGCAACCCGCTCGCCGTGAGCGTTACAACCGTTTCCGGGCCGTTGGTGGCCGCCATCCGGACCCTGTAGTCCTTGCTGGTGAGGTAACGGCCCCCCACTCGGGCGGCGCCGTAGAAACGCGCTATCCTGCCCACCTGGCTCGAGGAGAGACTCGCTATACCTGTGTGGAGATCGTACTCAAGGCAGATATCTCCGCGGCGAAGCGTGAAAGTTTGCTCTGCCCGTTTCGCGGTGGATGCCGGCGCGGAATCGGCGCGCCCCGCGAGGAGCGTCACCAGCGCCAGCGTCAAAATGGCTGCGGTCCGCTTCATGGGGTTCGGGAAAGGGGCGCAAGGTCAGGGATGTACCTTGCGGCAATCCCGCGCGCGATCGAGAACGTGTCGGCGCCGGCCAGGTTGCAGAGCACGATGACACTGAGATGATCTTCGGGGAACCGGAGGATCGTCGAACCAAACCCGGACGAATGCGATCCGTTGTGATCCTGGTAGGAGTGGCCTGCCATGCTTCCGATGTCCCAGCCGTATCCGTAGTGGCTCATCGTTCCGTCGTTGAGGCGCGCCGGGGTCCACATCTCCTTGCGGGTCTCCGTTCGCAGCAGGTGGCCTTTGGAAAGGGCGATGTCCCATTTCGCCAGGTCGCGAACGGTCGAGAGAATCCCCCCGCCGGGGTAGCCCAGCACCGTCGGCGCTATGTAGTCACCGTTCACCCAGCGTATGCCCTCCATCTTGTAACCCGCAGAGCGGTGCGGCACAATTTCCGACCACGAATAGATGCTGGTCTCAGTCATTCCCAACGGCTCGAAGATGCGCTCGCGCAGCCAGTCCCCGTAAGGCTTGCCGGTGACTTTGCGGATGATCATGCCGACGAGCAGGTAGTTGGTATTGCTGTACTGATACCGGTCGCCGGGCGTGAAGTTGAGGGGCCGGGCCGCCGCCGCTTTCAGCACATCCTCGTCGTCAACGTCGAGGCGCAGGCTCTGGGTGGGCTCGTTGATGTAGTCCTTGATGCCGGAAGTATGCGTGAGCAGGTGGCGAACGGTGATGTCCTTCCATGCCGCCGGAACGCCATCGAGGTACCTGGAGATCGGATCGTTCACCGAGACCCGGCCATCCTCCACGAGCATGAGCAGGCCGGCCGCGGTGAAGGACTTGGTCATGGACTGGATTTGAAACACCGTGTCGGGTGTAACAGAGGTATTCTGCTCCAGGTTGGCGAAGCCGTAGCCGGCGACTTTCGCTATCCTGTCGTTCCGGATAACGGCGATGGAGACGCCGGGAATGTGGCGGCCCTTCATCTCGGCGCGGACATAATCGTCCACCTTGTCGGCGCGGCAATTGGCGGCGGCAAGCGCGATCCCCGCGAAAACGAACGCTCCGGCACAAACGAGGGACAGGCGCATGGGAATACCTCCAGAAAGCGGCTCACTGCGAATGATGGTGTCGGCTTCGGGCTCCCGAACTCAAGCGGCGAGCGAAAATGGGTACGCCGCATTTCCGAAGTTGCAGGGCATCGGCCGTACATAATGACCGTGACCGGGGTCTCCGGGCCCCGTCGCGCGCTGCGCACCGGCACGCGCGTATCTCACAATCGGAGGCGGTACCATGTTGATCTCGGGCGGCTGGGGTATGGGCTGGTTGCTGGCGCTCGCCGCCGTGTTGGCGCTCGGCGCGATCGGCGGATCCGAAGGCGCCGGGACGCGTGTTGATCAAATCGCGGATAGAACCGCGAAATGGGAGCGCCACGCGGGGCTGCTGACCACATGGCATGACCGCGAGGCCGGCCGGATATGGCTGCTTGTCCCACCACCCACCGATCGCGCGGGCACCGTGGGCGTGTTCATCTATGCGGAAAGCCTCAGCACCGGAATCGGCAACGTGGCGGTTGGGCTCGACCGCGGCGAAATCGGGCGCACATTCGTCGTCCGCCTGCGCCGCGTCGCGGGCAGACTCCTCTTTGAAGCGACGAATACCAGCTTCCAGGCTGTCTCGGAGAACCCGGCCGAACGCGCGTCCGTCTCACAATCGTTTCCGCCATCCATCCTGTGGGCCGGCCCGGTTGAGGCCGTTGACCGCGATGGTTCGGCGCTTGTGGACATCACGTCATTCATCGTGCGGGATGCCCGTGACGCCACGGCCAAGCTCGCAGACCAGGGGGGATACGCGCTGGATGCCAATCGCAGCGTTCCGGACCTGGAGAACTGCCTCGCCTTCCCGGACAACCTCGAGTTTGAAGCCATCCTCACGTTCGGATCGCCAAAGCCGGGGAAGAGCGTTACGGAGACGACGCCCGCACCGCCATCCGTTACGCTCGTCCAGCACCACTCGCTCGTGCGGTTGCCGGATGCCGGATACCGGCCGCGCGCCTTCGATCCGCGTTGCGGTTCGTACAGCATCCCATTTGTGAACTTCTCTGCGCCGCTTGACGGGCCTCTCGAGGTTCAGCACGTGGAGCGGTTCCGGCTACAGAAGGCGGATCCCCTCGCTGAACGCTCGCGGGCAGTGAAGCCGATCGTTTACTACCTCGACCCGGGTGTCCCGGAGCCGATCCGATCGGCACTGCTGGACGGAGCAAGGTGGTGGGAGAAAGCGTTCGAGGCGGCGGGGTTCATCGATGGTTTCCGCGTGGAGATGCTCCCGGACGGGGTGAATCCGCTGGACGCACGCTATAACGTCCTCGAGTGGATACACCGCACGACGCGTGGTTCGTCATTCGGGCGCACAATCACCGATCCCCGAACGGGTGAGATCATCAAGGGGCACGTCATTCTGGATTCGCAGCGCCTGCGGCAGGTACGCCTCGTTTTCGAAGGGCTCGCCGGCGCGGACAGGACCGGCAGCGGCGCTCCGGACGATCCAATCCAGCTCGCCTTGAGCCGCATCCGCCAACTCGCGGCGCACGAACTCGGCCACACGCTCGGCTTCGCGCACAACTTCGCGGCCAGTTCAACGCCGGATGGCGGTTCCGTGATGGACTACCCCGCGCCGCGCGTCGATATCACGCCAGATGGCGATCTCGATTTCACCCACGCATACGGGGTTGGCCTCGGCCCGTGGGACATACAGGCGGCGCGCTATTCATACACCGAGTTTGCGCCCGGCGCGGAAGAAGCGAACGGATTGCGGGACATCCTGGCTGATTCCGCCAAACGCGGCCTCCTCTTCATCGCCGACGGCGATACGCGCGGCGCCGAGTCCGCCAACCCGCGCGCTTCCATGTGGGACAACGGGACGGACCCGGTCAACCAGCTTCAGCACGAGATGCGCGTTCGTCGGATCGCTTTGGACCGCTTCGGGCAGCACAACGTGAAGCCCGGCACACCGCTCGCGCGCCTCGAGGAGACCCTGGCGCCTGTGTATTTCCACCACCGTTACCAGGTAACGGCGGCGCTGAAAGTGATCGCGGGGATCGACCACGGCACCGCGTTCCGCGGTGATCCGGCGCCGGTGGTGCGGATGATTGACGCGGATCGGCAAAAGAAAGCCCTGGACGCTCTGCTTGGATGCCTCGCGCCCGCGGAGCTGGACGTGCCGGAGAGCGTCCTCGAACTCCTGGCGCCTCGGCCGTATGAGTCGGACCGCAACACCGAGATGTTCCCCAGCGCCACGGGGCCGGCCTTCGATGCGTTGGGCGCCGTCCGAAGCGCCGCGGAGATGGTTGTCGCTGGGCTCCTTAACCCCGAGCGCTGCGCCCGGCTGGTCGATTTCCATCGCCGCCGCACGGATTTGCCCGGCCTCGAAGACATTTTGCACGCATTGACGGCTTTCGTTTTCGACGATGCAGCCATTGCCCCGCGCCTGGCCGAGGTGCGGCGGGCGACACAGGAGGTCGTTGTTGGCGGGCTCATCAGGTTGTCGGGCAATGCGACGGCGCCCTTAGCGGTCCGGTCGCGCGTGGACGCCGCGCTGACCCGCCTTCGAAATGACTTGACCGCCGATCCCGGATCCGACGAGACTCAGGCAGCCTTTAGTGGAACCATTGCCGGCCTCATCGGCCGCCACCTTACCCGCCCGCTCACGGCGTCCCCCGAACCTCCCGCCGCCCCTGTGCCTCCAGCCGGTGCGCCGCTGGGCTCGTGGGGCGAGGACGCCGTGTAGGCAGCGACTACCCCGCTTTGAGCATGCCGAGGTTCTGCAGCCAGTCTTTCAGCAGCGACGGCCACGTGGCGTCCGGCGCGTAGCGATTCAGTCCCATGCCGTGCGGCCCGGCGCGGTAGATATGGAGTTCCGCGGGCACTCCGGCTTTACGGAGCGCAGTGTAGAACATAAGGCTGTTCTCCACCGGCACCGCGTCGTCGTTGGTAGTGCTGAACAGGAATGTGGGCGGCGTATCGCGCGTCACGTGCTGCTCGGGGGAGTTCTCCGCGATGAGCGCCGCCGGCGCATTCGGTCCCAGCAGATTGTCACGCGACCCCGTATGAGTGTACGGCGACGTGAGCGTGATGACGGGGTACGCCAGCACGGCGAAATCCGGACGGCTGGTGACGCGGTCCAGCGGATCGGCGGCATTAGGCACGGCGTTCACCCATTTGGTGGCCGCGGACGCCGAAAGGTGCCCTCCTGCGGAGAAGCCCATGATGCCGATGCGCTTCACGTCGATCCCCAGGTCCTTCGCGTTCGCGCGCAGGTATCGGATCGCGCGTTGCGCGTCGCCGAGAGGGATCGGCTGCTTGTAGTCCGGGGCGTGGCGATAGCGCAGGACCGCCGCCGTAACACCGAACGAGGCGAACCATCGGGCGACCTCGTGGCCTTCGTGGTCAATCGCGAGCATGCCATACCCGCCGCCCGGGCAGACGACGACCGCCGCGCCGTTCGCCGTGCCGGCTGCAGGACGGTAGATGAAGAGCGCGGGGCGATCCGACTCCGCCTTGCCAAGCGCTCCCGGCGCCCCGTTCGGCCAGATCGCAACCTCGGGTGGCACGCTTGCCGGCGGCGTTTGTGCCGCCACGCCGCCGATTCCCACGACAGATGCCGCCGCCAGTGCCGCCAATTGCCTGCATATCATCGTTGAGTCCTCCCTCTCTCCAGTATGTTACCGGTCTTCCGGCCAGGTCAGGCCATCCGGGCGGGAACCACCGGCAGGCTCACTGAGTATACCCGTAGACACGATTCCCTTGCGGCGAATTCGCCCGATCCAACCAAGGAGTACAGATATGGCAGAAAAGAAGATCATCGCCGTTCTCGGCGCTACGGGGGCGCAGGGCGGCGGGCTCGTACGCGCCATCCTCGACGACCCCGGCGGCGGGTTCGCCGTTCGGGCTATCACCCGCGACGCCGGCTCGGACAAGGCAAAGGCACTGGCGGACGCCGGCGCGGAAGTCGTCTCGGCCGATCTGGACGATCCTGAAAGCCTGAACAGCGCGTTCGACGGAGCGTACGGCGCCTACTGCGTTACGTTCTACTGGGCGCATTTCTCGCCGGAGAAGGAACTCGCCGAGGCCGCAGCCTTGGCCCGGGCGGCGAAGCAGACGGGCTTGCAGCACGTTATCTGGTCCACGCTGGAAGACACCCGCAAATGGATCCCGCTGGACGACAACCGGATGCCCACGCTCATGGGCAAGTACAAGGTTCCGCATTTCGACGCCAAGGGCGAGGCAAACGCCTACTTCACGGAACAGGGCGCGCCCACAACGTTCCTGCTCACGTCCTTCTACTGGGACAACTTCATCTCCTTCGGCATGGGCCCGCAGCGGGGCCCGGACGGTACGCTGGCCATCACCATGCCGATGGGTGACGAGAAGCTTCCCGGAATCGCCGCGGGGGACATAGGCGGGTGCGCCTACGGCATCTTCAAGAGGGGTGGCGAGTTCATCGGCGCGACGGTGGGAATCGCAGGAGAACTCCTCACCGGCGCGGAGATGGCGGCCGCGCTCTCTAAGGCCCTGGACGAACCGGTGCGGTACAACACGGTGACGCCGGAGACATTTCGCCAATTCGGCTTCCCGGGAGCCGACGACCTGGGCAACATGTTCCAGTTCAAACGCGACTTCGCGACGTATTTCTGCGGCGTCCGCAACCTCGACACGGCGCGCTCGCTCAACCCGAAACTGCAGACGTTTGCGCAATGGCTGGATGCGAACAAGGCCGCCATACCGATCGACAGATAGGTCACCCGACGGTTTCATCCCGCGCATGATGCGGCACGACCGGCGTCTCGCAGGTCCCACTGCGGGGAACCGGCGGGACGCCGATCGTACCGTGATATCGGAGCCTTGCCTACCCCTTCTTCAGGCGAATCACGGTCACGCTGGCGGGAGGAAACTGGAATTCCAGCTTGCCGCCGGCGGGCCGCGCGTCCGTTTCGACCGGCTTCACGGCCTCGGGGTGCTCCTCATTGTTGGAGTCGGTGATCCGTTCAGAGCTTAACGTCTGCGCCTTGCCTGGCCCGGTGAAGCCGGCCACCGATATGGTTGCCGAAATCGGTCCGTCGATACGCCGGTTCACGCAGAAGAGGACTAAGGTTTCGCCGGACTCATCAAGCGCCGCGACGACGTCGAGATATGGGACGTTCGGGATGTTCGGGATCCGCGTGTTCCCCTCCTCCACGTCGTACTGCGCAACCTTCACGGTGGCCGGCGCGACGCGCGCGGCGCCGGCGGACGCGTACATTCGGAACGCCCAGTACGACGGTGTGCCGAACGCCTGACCCTTCGCCTTGTGGATTCCGTGGAAGTCCATCAGGCCGGTCATGGTGGAAACGGGGACGATGTCCGTATTCCGCAAGAACGTGTTCAGCAGGCCGCCTACGATCACCGCGCCGCCCATATTGGTGAACGACGGCACACGATCCGCCGGACCGTGGAAGAGCCATTCTGAGAAGGCTATCTGCGCGCGGCCCTTCCACCGGGGATCCGCCTCGAACTGGGCGTTCATTTCCTTGAGATGCCGTTCCAGGCCGATCGGCAGCGCGAAACCGGACAGGGTTACGAAATTGTTGGTTGCGTTCGGCTTCCGGACGTCACCCACCCCGTCGACGAAATGCGTGGCGAACAACTGGAATGTCTCGGGCGGCAGTTTCATCAACTCCGCGTTCCAGCCCCGGAAGTTGTCCGGATCCGCGCCGGTGGCGATCAGGCGCGCCTTCGGGTCGACCTCGCGGATGGCCTTCGAGAACGCGCCCGTCCGTGGCTCCAATTCCGAGAAAGCGGGGTAGCCGATCTGCCAGCCCGCACCCCACAGTTCGTTCCCCAGTTCCCAAAGGGCGCCGCCGTTGCGATCTCCCCATTTCCTGCTCACGTAGGCCACCCACTCGGCGGCCTCATGGGGTGTGCCGCTGCCGAGGTTCACGGCGATCTGAGGCTGCGCGCCCACCAGTTCGCACAAGCGGAGGAATTCGTCGGTTCCGAAGTGGTTGTATTCGGGGAACCCCCAACTCTGGTTGATCATGCTCACACGCTTGTCCAGCGGCCCCATGCCGTCCTTCCAGTGGTACCCGGACGTGAAATTGCCTCCGTACCTGATGACGGTCGTCTTCATGTCCTTGCACAGCGCCAGCACGTCCGGATCCATGTAGTCCACGTGGTCGGCCGGGTAGAGCATCACCTGGTCGAGCGACGCGCGTCCGCCGTTTTTCAGCACGATCACGAAATCGGCGGGCTGCAACGGCGCCACTGCGCCGGCCGGAAGCTCCAGCGTGAACCCGTACTTCGTCCAGCCTTCGCCCTTCATTTCGACAGTGGAACGGCAGTGAACCACGGCCGCCTCGTCGCGTTTCCGGAACGAAACCTCCACGTGCCTGTCGCCGGACTGGTATTTGGCGTAAAACCAGCCCACGTACTTCGTCGTCCGGTGGACCGGCAGGAAGACCTCCTGGCGGACACCCGTCTCGGCGTCCGGCAGCGCCATCACGAACAACGAGCGGAAGCTGTTGTACGCGTCGCCGAATCGCGGTTCGTAGCGCCACCCTTGATCGTCGTGCAGGGGCTGCCACGGCAGCGGGAGTCCGATCTCAGAGGCTCGGTTAAGCGCCGGGTTGCGGTCCGTCATCCGGCGGATGGCGCCGGCGCTGGAGAGGTAATCCTCGAAGGACGGGTTTTCCAGGATTTCCGCGGACAGGCCGCCCTGGATGCTGCGACCGATGGGCTCGAGGAACGAACCGAAGATCGTGCGCGGTATCGTCGCGCCGGACGGCCTCGTGACGTCCACTTCAACTTGCGCCGTGTTTTCCGGCGTCTGGGCGACCGCCGCGAGACACGAGACTCCAACCAACAGGAGCACGACGACGGTGCTCCAGGCACTCTGGGACATGGTGCGCAGACCCTCCGCTGGGACGTGGGTCCTCGGTTGAGCCGGGGCCCGTATGACACGACCCACTATAGGAATCCGCGACGCCGCCGGCCTATCCCACTTCTGTAGCGCTGCGGCGCTCACCGCCCATCGATTCGACGCCCGCCCTCAGACGAACAGGGTCGTCTTACTGGATGCGGCCTCGCCGAGAAACTTGCCCACTCCCGCCAGGGCCAGGCCCGGGTAATCGATCATCTCGTCCTTCGAGAACCCCATCAGACCCATGCTCATCTCGCAGACATATATCTTCACCCCCGATTCCGCCGCCTGCCCGATCAACTGCTCCAGGGAGAAGACGTTCTTCTTGCGCATCAGACCCTTCATCATGCCGGTGCCGAGCCCGCCCATATGCATGCGGCCCAGTTTGAGCTGGCGAGAACCCGTGGGCAGCATCCAGCCGAACATCCGGGAGATGATATCCTTGCCGCGGGGCCGTTTGGCCGGGTCTCGCAGCGCGGGCGTCGCCCAGAACGTGAAGAACATGACGACCTCTTCGAACATGGCGGCCGCTCCCGTGGCGATGATGAAGGCCGCCAGCAGGCGGTCCAGATCGCCGCTGAAGACGACCATCGAGAGCTTATCCTCCGGCAGCGACGACGTTCTGATGTCGTCAACCTGAGCCTGCAGATCGCACAACTGACGTTGCAGATCCCGGACACCGGTCGTTTCAATCATTTCCGTCATAACGATGCCTCCTGCCGGCACAACGCCGGGTAACCACGATCACTTTCGCCGCGTGACGAAAAGGCTTCGATATCCGTCCTTCGACAGGCTGCCCAGATATTGCTGCCCCGTCTTCTTGCACCACGCCGGGATGTCCTCCTGGCTGCCGGCGTCGCTCGACCGGATCTCCAGCGTCTGCCCTACTCCAACCCCGTCGATTGCCCTGCGGGCGGCCAGCAGCGGCCCGGGACATGCGACGAACCGCGCGTCAACCACGCTATCCGGTACTACAGCATTCAGTTCCGCCGTCATGAATCACCTCCAGATGGTTCCGCGCGTCGCGGGCCGGCCCCCAACGCGGCAAAGTCTCGAACCGCACCCGCCTCGCGACGCTCACAGATACCAACACCGATAGCGTACCATAAGTTCTTGACTAAGTCAATAGTTTTAGTAAGGTACTAGCTGGGGATGCGGCGGGCCGGGACGCGAAAACGGTGCAGGAGGCGCGTTCACGCCTGCACTGCACCGTCTTGAGGGGTTCTATGTCAGTTAATCGCGCCTCGGCGCGCTGAATGATCTACCAGGGGGTGGTGGTGTTGACGTTCTCTTTGGGCGGACAGATAGCGTGCTTGCCTTCCAGGGTGTGTTGGAACCAGTCGGCGTTCCGGAACCGGGCATGACCGTCGAGGTAAACGCTGTTCTGGCCGTTGTTGTGGCGATACGACAATTGGCCCCACACTTCCATCCAGGTGGTGGATCCCGGCTCTATGTAGGGCCCGCTGCTATAGGTGCGGTCCCCCCGAACGTTGGCGCTCACGACCTCCTTGGCGTCTTTACATTCGCCAATCATGATGATGCCGCTAGGATCCTTCCAGCGGTTGATGGGCGGGTTAATGGCGCCGGTGTCGCCGTAGTTGGCCAGGAACTCCTCGTTTTTCGCGTAATGCCCCCATATCTCTGGGAATCCGGACTTCGCATTCGTGGGATAGGGACCATTGAGGATGTCCGGCGGGTCGGTGGAATATTCGAGGCATTTATAGTTGGTGTACGTCTTCATGACCGGCCTGGGCGCGTTGGACGATGGGCAGGCGAAGACGTCCATGCTCTTGACGTAACTCATGAGGCTTGTGTGCCACTCATACCAGCGGTACACGGCGTGGCCGTCGTTGTCGTCGCAGTACATCATCATGGCCTTCCCCAATTGGTTCATGTTACTCAGGCAGGAAGTGGCCTGGGCACGGGACCTCGCCTTTGCGAACACCGGGAAGAGGATGGCCGCGAGGATCGCGATGATGGCGATCACGACCAGCAGTTCGATCAGCGTAAAGGCAGTTCGATTTCGTAAACGTGGCATTTTCACGGGCTCCATAATTGCGGATTTTCGAACGAGATTATGCCTGGCGCCCGATACAGGGAGACCGCAAGCAACCCTGCCGCAGCAACCATGCTCTGCCATAATCAAGGCCCCGCGATGAGGCCCATGGCCATCTCCGCGATGTAGTCGGCGTCCAGCAGGTCAACCTTGCCGTCTCCGTAGCGGACGCCCCTGGAAGTGATGTAGATTCCCGCCGGACCGACGGGCGCGATGTCGCCCGGAAGCGGGTCCGGCGTGATCTCGAGGGTAGTCTGAGCGAGCCCCGTGCCGCCGGCGATGGTGTAGTCGCCGGGACCGGCGAAGGCGCGAAGCCTCTGATTTCCGCCATCCAGAGCGTAGACCCACCCTTCCGCGTCGGTCGCCACGTCGCGCACGGGACTGCCGAGTCCTTCGATAACCGCTTCCGATTCGTTGAACGCCGTTGACGCCCGGAATACGCGGCCGTCAGTGGTGCTCAGGAACAGGTAATCGCGGGGCTCATCGATGGATATGCCGTAATACCCGGTGGAATTCGGGGGAAGCGTCGCGAGAAGCGAACCCGTGGCGCCGAACTTGTGCGCGTCATCCATCGTGGTGCTGACCATATACGAATTGCCCAGGGAGTCGCGGACGAAGTCCTGTATCCACGTAGAACCGGTGAAACCGGCCACAAGCGTCGGCGCAACGGAGGTGGCGGTCGCGTCGGCCGGGATGGTGCGTACCCAGAGCGAGTTCCCGGGAGCGAGGTCTTCTTCCGTCGTGTAGATTGTGCGCGTTGCGCCGGCGCCCTCCACCCAGACGCTGGAGACGCTGCCGTAGATGGATGTGCCGGCAGAGGTCTTCACAAGGCCGGTGCCGGACCGCGATCCGCCCGCTGGCGCTGGATACGCGAACACAGCCTGCACATTTGTTGCATCGGGCGCCGCGACGAAGAGCGCGGAGTGCGCATCGCTGGCGTCCGTAATATACAACCGCTCATCGGGGGCGACGTGAACCCGGAACGGACTGTTGGTGGAGGCTGCCCAGGGGCCCAGCGTTCCGATGTCCGCGTTGGCCGCCCGTGGAGACGCATACATGGGGGTCAGGTCGGGATTGAGGACGTACACGCCCTCCTGCGTGGTGCGCGCTCCCACTGTGCCGGCGGCGCCCTCGGCAACGTAGATCAGCCCGTGATGCACGCCGCCCGGAACGCGATTAATGTCGATGCCATTGGCGTTTGTGAACTTGAGGTTGGAATCATCCGAGGCGCTGACCTCGAAGTAGTCCGTCGCCGAGATTTCCACGCCGCGGGCCACCACCGAGACGGTGTACACGCCGGGAGGCGGCAAATCCGGCCCGTAGAACAGCACCGTGTTCGCGCCCGGCAACGCACCCGCCTCGCCAGGATAGCGCGTGACGGTCTTTGTGCCGCCAGCTGAAGTGAACTTGATGTCCACGCTTTGCAGCGCGCCGGGAACGTTCAGCCCGTCACCGCCGATGGAGTACGAAAGGCTCACACCGGTCGACGGCGACGCAGCGGGGGCTGTCAATGTCACGTTGGTCACAAAGATGCGAAGATCGCCGCAAAGCGCAGGGGAAGCGGCGCCGGCCAGGCATACCATGGCGGCCCCAAGCGCTATCAGGCGGGGGAAAGCCTTCCGCGAATTGGCCGACGGTTTCATCACGTGCACCTCGAGGTGTCTGAGCGGTTGACAGCGATCATCCCGGAGCATCACGCGCGGCAGCCCTATTGGGCCCGCCATCGGGCGCAACGCCTCATCGCCATCAATTATAGGAACTTCGTTTCGCTCTGTGCTAAAATTCGTGTGACAGGCGAAAGGTCTGTTGCCCCGGACGGTCCACATGGGATTGCCGGGAAGGAGATCCGTCACATGCTCAGCTTCCGCAGATTCCCGATCCGCGCGACTCTCCTCACCGCCTTGGCCGCATTGGCCTTCGGCATCGGTCTGGCGCACTCCGCATCCGCTCAGACCACTGTCAGTGTCGTGAAATACCCCTACCTTCTGTGGGTTACCGAAACCGAAGCCACGGTGATGTGGGAAACCGATTCAGCCGTTGCCGCCGCGGTGACTTTCACACCGGCGACCGGGACGCCCACGGTGGTCAACGTGCCGGCAACGGATACCGTCGAGCAGGCAAAGGCAACGTCTCTTTCGCGCGGGACCCGCTACACCTACTCCGTGGACATACCCGGGAAGCACCTCGGCGACGGCGCGTTTACCACCGACGATCGCACCGCAACCAAAGTGACATTTGGCGTCATCGGTGACAATCGGACGAAGCCGGACAATTTCCTCAACCTGAACACGCGGATGATGCGCCGCAACCCAGAACTGATCGTCAATGTCGGCGACGTGGTGACCAGCGGGCCGATAGTTTCCCAGTGGAACACCGAATTCTTCACGCCCAGCAAGGATGTGTTCCGCTATGCGCCCTGCTACGTTTCGATCGGGAACCACGAAGCCAACACGCCGCTTTTCCGCCGTTTCCTTCCGTATCCTGAGACCATCACCGGCAACCCGGTGGAGAGCCGCGGCCACTATTTCGCGCACTATCGCGGCAACTGCGCCTTTGTAGCGTTTGACGATTACTACAGCCTCTCGCCCGGCAGCCCGCAGTACGTATGGCTGCAGCAAACCCTTTCCTCTCCGGCTTTCCAGAGCGCGACATGGAAGTTCGCGTACTGCCACGAGCCGGCGTATTCCGACGGCTGGCCGGGATATGACGGCACGCCGGCGGTTCGGGATTACATCGTTCCGCTGCTCGAAAAGGCAGGCGTGGACGCGTTCTTCAACGGGCACACCCACTCCTACGAGCGGGCCATCGTGAATAACGTGGTCCACATGATCAACGGCGGCGGAGGCGCCGGCGACGAGTCCTGGGGCAGGAACTGGCCGCAGACCGTGAAGTATGGACTGATACTGCAGTACAGCACCGTGCAGGTGGACGGAGACAAGATGACCGTCACCTGTTACGACGACTCCAATAAGGTGTTCGACCGACTGACGCTGCAGAAGGGCGCCGCGCGAACGCTTCCGGGCGCTCCGGTATTCGTGCGCCCACCGGTATCGGGCCGGACGGGACGACAGATGGTCACGCTGAAATATCCATCCGGGTCCGGCCAAAGATACCGCTATCGGGTGGCTATCAAGGAGCGGACGACCGAGGATGGATTCTGGGAGCCGACGATCGTTATGTTCGACCCGACCGTGCCCATTTCGCTGCCGGTGGATTTCAAGACGCCCGGCACGTATCACGTGATGGCTCAGGCGCTTGACGCCCAGTATCTGGCCTCCGGCTGGGTGGAGTCCGGTCCCATCACCATTCAGTAGAACACAATCGGGCCAACCGTCTCGCGTTCGATGGCGCGGGTCAGGACGGTGGGCCACTCAGCGCACATTCCCCGGGCTGCGGGTTACGGCGTTGGCCGGGAATGTGCACCAATGACAATCAGCGCCACGAGGGACATGGGGGCGGCCTTTTTCGTGCCCCATGCGCCTTCGCGGTCGAACCCTGGAGCGAGAACGACTTCGATCCGGTCGCATTGCGACCACTCTATACACAGGGAGTATTGTATGAATGTATGGAAACGGCACTGTGCCAACCGCTGCGCGATTCCTCTTGCGGTGGGCGCCCTTCTCCTCTTCACCGGCTCGATGGCATTCGCCGGCTCTTTCGCCATCAAAGTCTCCAACCTGACGCTAGGACTGACGGTCCTATATCCGGGCCAGAGCACAACGCTTTCCTACACCCTGGCCGGAGCCGGGGCGAACGTGGCCGGCGGCATCGCC
Source organism: Armatimonadota bacterium (assembly GCA_036504095.1). Classification (NCBI taxonomy): domain Bacteria; kingdom Bacillati; phylum Armatimonadota; species Armatimonadota bacterium. The sequence goes on from DASXVS010000056.1 coordinate 27,730, forward strand.
AACGTGAAGATCGACTTCCTGAGCGGCAGCACCTCGGTAAAGACGCTCACCATCCCCGGTGGAAGCATTGGCGCCACGCCCGGGGCCAACACGGTTACCCTTAACGCCGCGGACATCCCTGCGGGCGGCCCTTACGCGATTCGCGTGACGGCCACGGGAGGGTCCGTGACCGCCACCGGATACATCCCGGTGAGCAACCCCAACGACCCCAATATGCAGTTCAACAGCCCGAGAGGCATTGACATCAACCGCATTACGGGCAGCCCAAACAAGGGCCGCATCTACGTCACCGAAGGCGCGGGCGGCTCGCTGGCCAACCGCACAACGGTCGACGGCGTTTACATCCTCAATCCGGATCTCACCCCGGCGTTCGCGACGCCGAAAGTGACCAGCGCCGACATCGGCGCTCTGGGACCGTGGGCCGCATCCGCGAACAGCCCGTTCCGCCCCTCCGTGACGCCGGACGGAAGCATCCTCATCACCGACGCCAGCGACCCGCACTGCGCGCTGTTCGCCGCGGACGCCAACGGCGATAATCCCAAGGCGTTCTTCGCCTATCCCTACCCTGTCGGCGGCAGCCGGGACAACAACCTGGTTTACGATTCGCTGAATACGCCGCTCTATGGCAGTGTCAGCAACGCCATTGTCGAGGGCACGGGCACCAGCCGCGTGGTGTACACGTCTGACGAGGACCTGGCGCCGGGCAACAGCCTTCACAAATACGCCATCGGAACCGGCACGCAGGACCTCGCCATCGTTCCGACGGGCGTAACATCCTTCTCCGGCGTCAACTGGTACGAGGACTTTGCGAGGGATTCAGCAGGGAACTTCTACCTGGTCAGCGATGCCACGGACGACGCCAATAAACTGGACGCGAACGGCAACCTCGTGGCGACGCTCCCATCTACCGGCACGCTATATATGGGCATCTGCATCGACGAGGCCCGCGACATGATCCTCATCGGCGGCGAGAACGGCACCGTTTACCAGACCAATAAGGCATTTACCACCGTGACCCCGCTCTTCACCGGGCTCGGCAGTCTCGTACGAGACGTGGCGATCGACCCGGAAGGCTGGGTCTACGCCGTGGACTCGACGGATGCCACCCTGCACGTATGGGCGCCCGCGGGAACCTATGCGATCCCCAACGGGGCGGCGGACGGCAGCCAGACGCTCACAATCGTCGCGTCCCCCGTGCCTGGCGACGTATCTCCCATCGGTCCCACCGGGCTGTTTGTGGGGCCGAACGGAAAGCGCTATGGCGACGCTAAAGTCACCGTTCAAGACGCCGTCGAGGTCCTCCGGATCGCCGCGGGACTGGAGATGGGGCCGTAGCGGAGGTCACCGCTTGCCAACCATGCAGAATGGGCCGCCCGTACATGGGCGGCCCATTCTGCATCCGTCGTGCTGCGGTTCAGCGGGCCGTCTTGCGGCGGCGGAGCATTGGCAGAACGCCAACGGCAAGGAATGCCAGGGAGGAAGGTTCCGGGATATTGGCGCCCCCGAGGGTGGCAATCTCGCTGTCGCTGAGAACGCGATCCTCGAAAGAGAACCTCGAAAGCGAGCCGGCGTTGGTCTCGCCGTCATTGTCCGTCAGAATCTCGAAGGTCGGATCGAGGGACCAGCGTCCGTCAAGTCCGGAACCCAGCGTCTGCGTTCCGACGAGAGAACCATCGACGTACTTCTTGAGAGTGCTGTTGGCCAGATCGAACGTGAACATCAGGCGATACCAGGTATCGGTCTGGATCGACCCGTCGTAGACTCCACTGATTCCGAGACCGCCGGAGCCGTCGCGGAAAAGGTCGCCGTCGTTGGTATTGCTCGTGTTCGTCTGGAAGAGTGACGCATAACCGGAGGCGTTGATGAACTTGATGTCGTAGCCCAGCGTGTACTCGTTAAGATACGCGCCACCGCCATTCGCCGGGGCGTTGGTGGTGACGACGAGCCCCTGAGTATTGGTGGCCGCAGGGAAATTGTACACGCCCGAGGGCGCACCGTTGATCACGTCTGTGCCGAAGGTGCCGAAAGGATTGCCCATGAACAGGCCCATCTGGGCCGGTCCGGTGGAGGAAAAATCGCCGGGAGCGTCAAAATTGAAGACGCTGAGAGCGGCGGAAGCAGAGCCCGCTACGAGAACCGAAGCGAGCATCGCGACAGTGGTTCGGAGTGTCATAAGACGTAGCCTCTAACTAACCCATGTGCGTGAGTGCAAGAGGCAGACGCAGACCCCGGCAAGCGTGCTGCCGGGCTCTGGCGTACTGCATGCGCCAACAGATAATCAGTGGGGCGAAGCCATCGGGACACCAGGTTGTCACCGAATTCGCCCCGCGCCGGCTAACAGCACGGCGCCGGTGGCCCGTGAACGACGCCGAACGTGGCGGGCACCCAGAATCCGCCTTGGAGTTCGGTCGCACACGCGATTCCTCAGGAGAAGGCCCGTCCGTTGCGTCGGACGCGCGAACAGGGTTCCCCATCACGTATTTTCGTGCACAAATTGTGCCAGTAAGCTTCCAGGCACAAGCACGGCAACCCGCGCCGGCAAGGTGTCCTAATGCGATTCACAGATCCGGGAGGCCCATGTAGGCACGGGTGTGCGACATGGTGTAATATAATTGATAAAGGTGTGTTTCGCCCTGGCCCAGGACAAGCGGCCGCGTTCGGGCCGCGCATCGCCCGGTGGAACTGCTGAAAACGGCGGCGGGGCTCGCCGCGAGAGGGGTCTGGATATGAAGACGCGTGCGCAGGAGGGGTTCACCCTCATCGAGTTGCTCGTGGTCATCGCGATCATCGCCATACTGGCGGCGATACTGTTTCCGGTGTTCGCGAAGGCACGGATGCGCGCGCAACAGGCCACGTGCATTTCGAACATGAAGCAGATCGGCCTGGCGATGACTCAATACGTGACCGATGCCGAGGACCACTTCCCCGCGTGGAACCCGCCGGGGCTCAAGACATTCATCAGCGTCGAGGATTTCAAGGCAACGTACGAGAACGCACTCTATTTCGGTGGGGGCGTGGACATCCTGTCGCCCACCGGGGAGAAGGCGACCATCTCCCTGCAACTGGACCCCTACATCAAGTCCCGAGCCATCTGGGCGTGCCCCGCCGACTTCGGGCTGTACAGCATCGGTGACGGATGGCCGGGTGGCGCGAAGACACCGCTCTCGTTCAAGGACTGGCGGCTTCGAGCCGACCGGACGAAGAAGATCGGCGTCAGTTACGGCTACCGTGCAACGAACATCACCAACCCCGGATCGGCGGGCGGCGGCCAGGACAACCCCTATCTCAACAGGGTGGACCCGGCCGGGATTGCACTTGCGGCGTACTCCACCTCGGCGGTCAAACGGCCGTCCGACCGCGCCATGTTCTGGGATATGCGGGCGTGGCACGCCAGCAGCAAAAGCTCGACCGGCGCCGAGGTAGGCAACGGCAAGATCCAGATTCTATTCATCGACGGGCACGTAGCCACGGTGGCAACGAACCAACTGGGCTCAAGCGCCGCGTACTACTGGTCGGACTTCCGGGCGAATTGAGGGGTGGGCCGTGCAGTTATGCGCAGTGCGACCGCGGTTCGCGAATTACATTGGACTAAACCGCCTCAGCCGCCTCCCGTTCGGTGCTGATAGAGGCAGAACACATTGCCCGCCGGATCGCTGATACGGGCGGTTGTTTCCGGCGCATCGGTGGCGATCGGCTGAACCAGTTCGCCTCCGTGAGCGATGACCGCATCAACCGTTTCGGCCACGCTGTCAACCATGATCGAGACGAGGAGCCCAGGCTCCGATGACGGTTTTCGGCCTGTCACCCATGTGCCGCTCACTTCACCCACCGAGTCATCAAAGGCGATATCGCCGTCACCCCGCTCTCTGACGTGCCAGCCGAAGACCTCCTCAAAAAAGGAGGCAGAACGCCTAATGTCATCGGCCGGAATCTCGATGTAGCATATCTTGCCGTTCCCAAACGTGGGATGCGTACCGCTGTCCATTTCCGGAACTCCTTTCGCATGCGGTCCTTCGCTTTCACCCCCCGTTTGCTGCGCCACACCTCTTCCGCCGGATCAGCGCATCCAGGCTCCAGTCGCCGCCACCGTAGGCCGCCATAAACAGGTATATGAAGCAGAAGAGAATCGCCGGTTCACCGTGATTCAGGACCGGAAAGAAGGCTTTCGGGGCGTGGAACTGCCAGTAGGCGACGGCCATCTCGCCAGCCAGCACGAAGGCCACCGGACGGGTGAAAAGCCCAAGCGCGATCAGAACACCACCGAAGACCTCCAGCACGCCGCCAATCCATGGCTGCGTGCCAAACTGCGCTGCCCCAACGTGTGGCAGCATACCACCGAACCAGCCGAACAGCTTCAGACTTCCGGACTCGGCGAAGAGCAGACCAGTGATCACCCTCAGAAGGAGATACGCCGCGGAAATTGCCTTAGCCCTGTTCATCATTTGACTCCTTTGCGCGTTGTCAGGAATTCGGCGCGGCGTCCAGACGACTGGTTTTCGCCCAACCCCACTCCCGGATCCAGCGTTCCGTGGTACTCGAACGTTTGGACGATCCACCCATGTGGCGTGAATCCACGAAACCCGCCGCCGGAAGGGCGTGAAACCGGACAGCCCCAGCTGCCTCCGTAAACGCGCGCCGAAGCGCTAGAAGCGAGCAGGAGAAAGGGCGCCGGATCGTCCTGTATCTCCATTTCCCCCGTTTATTCAGACTCTAATCTGACGAACGGAGAGTGCTGCGAGGCGGCCCAGGTCTTCCTCGCTCTGCATGGCGCGCCATTCGCGGTGAAGGCTCTCACGGAAAGCGAGGACAGAATCACGGGAGGGGTCGAAACCGTCGGGGAGACCAGCGGCGGCGTCCCTCAAGGCATCGAGGGAGGCTTCCAGCGCCTGAATGGCGTAACTGCGATGGCCCCACTGGGCCATCTGACGGGCGATCAGGAAGCGGGCGAGCCCTTCCGCTAGGCGGGCGACTAGCCATTCCGGCTGCCCCACGGAGGCGCGGCGAACGGCCGTGGCCCGATCAAGGATGGTGTAGGCCTCATCCGCGAGGGCCGCGTCCTGGGCTGGCGACGCGTTCCAGACACGCGCAATATCGCTGGCGACATCTGCCGTATGGCCTGGACTGAGCGCTGAGGGAACGCTCATCGTGCGGGCGTCGTGGTCTGTTGCTTAGCGGATGTCAGGTTGGCGCGCATCGCGGCGGTTCGAGCGCCCCAGTATGCGGCTTCCTCCTCGACGGACAGGTCTTTGAGGCGCTCGCGTACAGCGTTGGACGCATCCCGTTTCATCTTCACGCAGTCAAAAGTCTTCTTCTTCATCCGATACCATCTCCAAGGGCGAGTGAATGCCTATCTCATGATACCCGCACAGTACGTTGACAGCGTTGTATCGGGGCACTTTGTCGAAATGCACGATGTGCTTGAAGTTCCAGCTCACGATGAAATCGCATCGTGACGTTGTTGCCGCGGCAACGTGCAAAGCATCTGTCCACGATCGTGCTGCAACCACGCCCGCTTCAACGTACCGGGATCGGAGGTCGAGGGTATCCGCGGTGATATCTATGATTTCAGCAGTTAGTCGAAGCCGTTCGAAAAGATCTTGCACGCGGAGCGGCGCAAACCGGATCTCGTCTTCCACCAGAGCTGATGTGACCAACGCGAAACGACCGTGCTCGACAAGGGACACGAACCGCTGAGAGGCATCTTCGAACTCCTCGTCGAAAACACCTCCGAACACCGACGTGTCTGCATACACGCGTGGAACATATCGCATCTCGTACCTCAGACAAGTCCGGCTTGCAGCAGGTCTTTGAGCATCAGCATTCCGACGGGGCGGCCTTCGGCGTCAACGACGGGCATGTCGCCGACGCGCCGGGTCTTGCCTTCGATGGCCGTTGTCCGGCTTTCGAAGGTATGCAGGCCTTCCGCCGCGAGGTCGTCCGGCCGGACGGTGAGCGGCATTTTGGTGACCGCTTCCGAGACCGGCTTGCTGAGCGCCGAGGCATCCTTGAGGAGCTGGCGGCGGACGTCGCCGTCCGTCACGAGGCCGGTCAAGCGGCGATCAGCATCTACTACGCACGCGGCGCCCGCGTTTGCGTTGGTGATGGCGAACATGGTGTCCAATAACGACGTTTCGCCGTGCACGATTGCCAGATCGTCACCGGTCCGCATGACATCGCGAACGCGCAGCAGCAGGCGCCGGCCCAGCGCGCCGGCGGGGTGAAGCATCGCATACTGCTCCGTCGTGAAGCCGCGCGCCTCCATCGTGCAGAGGGCGAGAGCATCACCCAGCGCCAGGGCGCAAGTGGTGGTACTGGTCGGCGCGAGATTGTGCGGGCAGGCTTCTACCGCCACGGAAGCGTCGAGCACCACGTCCGCCTTTTGCGCCAGGGTGGATGTTGTGTTGCCCACGATCGCGATCAGCGGCGCCCCCACGCGCTTCACGGCGGGAAGGATCCGCAGGACCTCTTCGGTTTCGCCGCTGTTCGAGATGGCAATGACCACGTCGGAGCCCGAGACCACGCCCAGGTCACCGTGAACGGCTTCCGCGGGGTGAAGGAACAGGCTCGGCGTGCCCGTTGAGGAGAGCGTGGCGGCGATCTTGTTGCCGACGTGACCTCCCTTGCCCATCCCGGTGACAACCGCCTTACCTGACGTATCGAGAAGGAGTGCCACCGCGCGATCGAACTCACCGTTCAAGCGTCCGGCCATGGCAGTGATGGCGTCCGCTTCCATGCTCAGGAAATGGCGGGCACGATTCGCCCACTGCGGTTGGTCAGCCACGTGCGGCCTCCCGGATACGCAGCGCGCTCACCAGCAGCGGCTCGAGTTGGTCCAGCGGCCATTGTGTCGCGGCGTCCGACCAGGCTTTGTCCGGATCCGGGTGGACCTCCATAAACAGCCCATCGACCCCAACGGCCATTGCCGCGCGGGTGAGCGCCGGGATGTGCTCGCGCATGCCTCCGCTGGAGGTGCCGGAACCGCCCGGCAGTTGGGCGCTGTGGGTGGCGTCGAACACGACCGGCCAGCCGAACGAGCGCATCACCGGCAGCCCCCGGTAATCCACCACGAGGTTGTTGTAGCCAAACGTTGCTCCGCGCTCCGTGAGCATGATGCCCGCCGCGCCGGCCCCTTCGAGTTTGGCGACCGCGTTCTTCATGTCCCACGGGCTCAGGAACTGGCCCTTCTTGACATTGACCACCTTACCCGTGGCAGCCGCCGCGAGCAGGAGGTCGGTCTGACGGCACAGGAACGCCGGGATCTGGAGGACGTCGCAGACTTCAGCGACCGGAGCCGCCTGGCAGCTCTCGTGGATGTCGGTCAGAACGGGCAGGCCAAATGCGTCTCTCACGTCTCGAAAGATGGCCAGACCTTCGTCGAGGCCGGGCCCGCGCGGGCCTGCACCGGACGTGCGGTTGGCCTTGTCAAACGAGGCCTTGAAGATGTAGCCGATGTCCAGCCGATCGCAGACGGCCTGGGTCTTCTCGGCAACGGCAAGGCACAGGTCTCGTGTTTCGGCCATGCACGGGCCGGCGATAAGGAACAGGCGATCGGCGCCGGCAGTGACGGGTCCAATGGGGAAGTTGTGAATGTTCATGTCAGGGACATGATAGCAGGGCGACGGCTACGCGCCGACTCCACGTCACACGACCAGTCACCGCATTGATTATGGTAAGCCCAATCGATGAGCGCTAAGGCGCACGCAGCGCCTAGAATCAGGCCCCACCGCATCCAGGGAACTGCGACCTTGTGTTCCGGCTGTGCCCTACGTGCTATGGTTATCGCGCCAATGCACCACACCACGGGCACGACTGGCAGCAATGGCGTTCTCCAGAGCACGCCCGTAAGCCCCACCGCGGTCAGGGCTGTACGAAATGCGACACCTCCTGTGAGCAGATGGCGCGCTTTGTCGTCATCATGCGCCTTTCGCAGCAGCAAGAGCGCCTGTTCCATCCAAGGCATACATCACCTTGCCTTCCCTGAGGGCGTCGTACAGGTAGGTCCCCGGAAAACTCGCCCAAGACGATAGCGTGTACTCCTCGCTTGCTACGAACACATCGGAATTGATTCCCGTCGGGCTCAGGGACCTCTGCAACCGCACCATCTCTGCGTTCTTGTTCGACAATTCACGCTCGATAACCAGGAAATCCACGTCACTGTCTTCGCGGGCGTCGCCGCGGGCGTACGAACCGAAAAGGATGACCTTCAACGGATTCGCTTCGCGCACCAGTATGTCCACAGCCTGCTGTATCTGCTCGTTGGTAAACACTGCCAGCTCCCTATAGAGAGATTAGCATCGGCCGATTTGAAACGTCCGCTTCACTTCCACTCCGCCAACGGCTTGACGTCGGGCGAACCCGGTTCGCCCGCGCCGGGGGAGAGGAGCACCACCACGCGGGCGCTCGACGTCTTGTCCGGCAGGCGAACGAGCAGTTTGGTGATGCCCTTGTTGGGGTTCTCCTTTGAGCCCTGTGTGGTCACGCCCACTTCGAAGCGAGCATTCGCAGGGGACAGTATGCGGGCCGTGAGGGTCTTTCCGGAACGCTTAAGCGTGGCGGTGGCGCCCGAGACCGAGACCTCGGCCTCCGTGTGCATCATCCAGACGTACTCGAGTGGCCTAGGCGCCGTCAACTCGTCCTGGATCAGCACGTCCCGCCTTCGGAGGAGGGCGATTCCGCGCTTCACTGTCGTCGCCTGCTTCGCATAGCCGGCGGAGAGGTCGGCAACGGCGAAGGCGCGTTGCGGTGTTGAGGAAAACGCGATAATCGGCGCTTTCGCCTTCTCCGCCTGGTTCGCGCCGTCCAGCAAGATGGTATTCTGGCCTTCGGTTTTCAGCCGGTAGTACGTGAAGCGCTGCTTACCGAAGTAGCCGGGCAGATTGTAGTCGTCGCTTCCGAGTTCCACCGCCCAGCGCACGCCATCGGCGTCCACCACGAAAGTCCCGAGGTCGAGGTGGCTATGGTTAGCCGCGTTGTCACCTCCCTTGAAGCCAACGAACGTGGCGTTGGGGTCGTCCCACGCGGTTAGGAAGAAAGCAGCCTGAATGCCCTTGTAGTACGCGTCCAGCGGTTCCTTATCGTCGACCGGCCCTTTGCCCTCCGGAGCGTACCACAGCACGTCGAGGGCGTTCGACCCGTTGGCCGAATGGCGCTCGATCCAGGCGTCCAAGGGCTGATGATACCGGCGCGCCATCCACATCAGGATCGGTGTGCCCCCTGCCTTGTCGCCCGCGTCCGCAAAGTTGAACGTCCGCCCGGTAGGACCGGCGAAATGCAGCCGAAATAGGCCCGATTCCTTGAACCCGGCGGCTTTGCTCAGTCCGAAGTCGGTCCCCAAAGCCGATTCCAATGCTGCAAGCATGTAGACGTTGTAGTCGGTGGCGTAGGTCCAGTAGCCGGGGCCCTCCGCCCAACCACCATCCGGCGCATAACTGGCCATCGCCATCGGAACGTTCTTCACGGCCTGCGACACAATGTAGGCCGCGAGATCCGGCTCTTCGTCCGCGACGGCGAGCGCGCCGATCGTCATTCCGCCGTTGCAGACCTGGTTCCAATTGAAGGCGGAGGTCGTCCACCAACCCTTCGCTCGATAGACCTTCTCGCCCTCTCTCAACCCAAGATTGACGATGGCTGTCCGGATGGTCTTCCTATCGTCGCGGTTAAGCGTGTCGTACAGCCAATCGTACCCGATCGCCATCGCGTGGGTCATCTCCGCGACGTCCAGGAAATGGCTGGGGTTCCAGTCTTTGAAGGCACAGGCGGTAAGCATCTCGGTGCGCGCACGATCGGCGAAGCGCTTATCGCCATCGAGGCGGTACATCAGGGCGAGCGCGTAGATGCGGTTCATGGCGCGGCGGCTCTGCGTGAGGAGGCGCGGCCCGATGAGGACGTGCTCCACGGGTGGCTCTGTGAGATACTGCTCGGCCGTCGCCCGCAGCTTGTCCCGCCACTCACGGGCCTGCGGGTATCGGGCGATCATATCCTTGCAGCGCTGCAAGTCCGAATCGAGGCCGATTAGCCGCGGGTGGCCCGGTCTGAGTGTGCTGAGCATGCCACGTTCCCGAGGGTTTGGCCGAGACGTTTGAGCCTTCGCGTATCCCGTAACGGTGATTAGAATAGCGCAAACCACCAACGAACCGACTCTCATGGTTTCTCCCTGACCATTGTCCCTGCGGGACCAGGCATCCCCCGAAGCGCGGTCGCAGGCCAGCGGCGCCTACGGATAGATGCCTCTGACGCGCAGGGCGTCCGCGGCGCGGCCGACACCCAGGGCCAGCGCGGCGGTTCGCAGATCGACGTTCAGGCTGCGTGACGTGTCGAACATCTGCTTGTACGAATGCCGCATTTTGGCGTCCAATGCGTCGTTCACCTGGTCCAGCGTCCAGAACAACTGGCTGATGTCCTGAACCCACTCGAAATAACTGACCAGCACGCCACCGGCGTTCGCCAGGATGTCCGGCACAACCGTGATCCCGCGCTGGTGGAGCACCACATCGGCCTCGCTGGTAATGGGGCCATTTGCGCCTTCCACGATGAGCTTCGCTTGTATGTGCGCGGCATTGGCCCTCGTGATCTGGTTCTCCATCGCGGCCGGGATGAGCACGTCGCAGGGCAGCAACAGCAATTCAGAGTTGGTGATGATCTCGCCGCCGGCATACTCCGTCACCGGCCTGCCGTTCGAGACGTGCTGAACCAGCGCCGGCACATCCAGCCCCGCGGGGTTGTAAAGCGCTCCGAAGACGTCCGACACCGCGATAATCCTGGCGCCCATGTCCGCCGCCGTTGCCGCAACGTTCTGCCCCACGTTTCCGAACCCCTGTACGACGATGGTGCTTCCCTTGATGGATGAACCGGCGTCCGAGAGAGCCGAGTCCGTGACGACCGCTATCCCGCGGCCGGTCGCCTCACGGCGTCCCAGGGAACCGCCCAGGTCCGGGTACTTGCCGGTGACGCACGACAGGGTTGTAACGCCCTTGTTCATGCTGTAGGTATCCGCAATCCACGCCATCTCGCGCGGGCCGGTGCCCATGTCGGGCGCGAGGATGTCCGTGTTGGGGCCGAACACCGGTGTGAGTTCACTGGTAAATCGGCGTGTGACGCCTTCGAGTTCGCGGACGCTGAGTATATGCGGATCGCACTCTACGCCACCCTTGCCGCCGCCAAACGGAACGTCGATGATCGCACATTTCCACGTCATCAGCATCGCCAATGCGCGCACCTCGTACAGAGACACCGATGGGTGGTACCGGATGCCTCCCTTGAACGGCCCGCGGCCTCCGTTGTGATGGACCCGATATCCGCGGAAAATCCGGATGTCGTTGTCGTCCATCCGCACGGGGAACTCGGTGATGAACTCCATCTGCATCGCGCCGAGCACGCGGCGGAGCCATGGTTCGAGGTGAATGACTTCCGCGGCCTTGGCCAGGCGCGCCTGGGCATCATCGAACATCACGCGGTCATCCTTCTGTTGTGTAGTGGGTGGGGCTGTGGCAATCATATGTGTTGCGCTCCTTGAAACTCGGCCGGGCTTTCACATCAATATGGCGCTTCCCGGATTAAATCATCAACGATATGTAGTTCAACTGGCCCACGTGGTAGGCGGTGTGGCGGACGATCTGCATCGCGAACCACAACGCATCCTGGTGGCCCTTGACCACAGGGCCAAGCGGTTCCCAGTCCGTCGCGCAAACGGCGTGCAGGCGCTTGGGCGGGAGGTCACGAAACACGGTGCGCACCCGGTCCAGCGATTCGTCGATGACCGCCTTGAGGGCGGCGCGGGAAATATCCTGGTAGAACGTCGGCCGCTCTCCGGAGTCCCCGGTTTCCATTCTGTTTGCATACGCGATGTTGCCCCGCGCGATGTGAAATGCAACCGCCGCTGCGGACGGGTTCGCGGGCGTCGGGTTCCAGTGCAAACGCGCGTCCGGGATTTCCTCCAGAACGGCGTTCAACGCGTCATAGGTCTCCACGAACTGCTTCCACACGGGTTTCAGTTCTTCGATCATCGTTTCCTCCAGGGTTAGACATTGCTGCGGGACGCGGAGCGGACCACGGGCCATCCTCCGGCGCTCACCAACCCGGTCAGACCTCCCTTGATTCGCGACACTTAGTTGTTCCAGCCCTCATCCCGGCACAAGGAAATAGCGATCGGGCGCGGCAGGGCGAGTCCGGCCGATACCTGCATCGCCTTGAATATCCCGACCGGCACGACGCATCCGCTGCAGCACCCCTTTAGCGAAGCGCGTGCGGCCCTGTGGATCTCCCCGTCATAGCCGGCCACAATTTCCGAATACGCGTCCACCGCCGGCAGCCTGCCCGCAAGCCCCTGTATGTTCTCACACGGCGAGGTTATCTGAAATCGGAAGTTTTGATCATCTTCGCAAGAGGCGGAAACGTCCGTCACGAATCCGCAGACGCCTGCGTCTATGGTCGCATTGGTGACTCTCATCGTTTGCCGTCCCCTCTTACGCCTTCAGCAGGGGCGCGATCTCCTGCGCCGAGGGAATCCTCCCCGCCAGCACGACCTTCCCGTCTACCACCAGGGCCGGAGTGCTCAACACGCGAAACTTCACGATCTCGCGGATATCCTCCACCTTTTCTATTTCGGCATCGACGCCCAACAACTCGACCGCGGCCTTCGTGTTCTCCGTCAGGCGCTTGCAGTTGGCGCAGCCGGTTCCAAGAATCTGTAGTTTCATGTTTCTGCCTTTCTGTTTAGAACAATGCGTTGAAGAGGTAGCCGACCAGGATGATGCCGGCGGCTACCACGCCGACAAACGTCGCTATGAGTCTCGGGCGCAGCACCCGGCGTAGGATGATGGTCTCGGGGAGCGACAGTCCGATGACGGCCATCATGAAGGCCAGGACCGTGCCCAGGGATGCGCCCTTCTCCAGCAGCGCCTGCACGATGGGCACGACGCCCGCCGCGTTGGAGTACATCGGCACGCCCAACAGCACGGCCGCCGGCACGGACCACCATGCCGATTTTCCCATCAGGTGGGCCATGGCGTCCGTGGGGACGTAACCGTGGATGCCGGCCCCCACCGCGATGCCGGCGAGCACGTATATCCACACCTTGCCGACGATGTCCCGCACGGCGGTGACGCCGCCGCGGACACGATCGGGCCACGAGAGGGTTTCGCCCTCGTACGCGGCGCCGGACGCCTGGAGTTCGTAGACCCACGGCTCCACGTGCTTCTCCATATGGAGACGGCCGATGACCCAGCCCGACACGATGGCGATGGCGAGGCCCGTGGTAACGTACGTTGCGGCGACCTTGAACCCGAAGAGGCCGAACAACAGCACCACGGCAACTTCGTTGATCATCGGCGCGGCGATGAGAAACGAAAACGTGACCCCCAGCGGAACACCGCTTTCAACGAAGCCGAGGAACAGAGGGATCGCCGAGCAGGAGCAGAACGGGGTCACGATGCCGAGCGCCGCCGCCATAACGTTGCCAACGCTTTCACGTTTGCCGGCGAGGATGGCGCGTGTCCGCTCCGGAGTGAAGAAGGTCCGGATGATGCCCACAAAGAAGACGACCAGCACCAGCAGCATCAGGACCTTCGGCGCCTCGAAGACGAAGAACTCCACCGCGAGCGCCAGGCGCCCGGCGGCCAGGCCGAGAACGTCGTACGTGAACCATTTCGAGAACGGGGCCAGCTGGTTGTAGAGAACGTACCAGAGAACACCCAGCCCCAGCGCCAGGCAGATGGCGCGTAGAGGCACGCGTTTCGCGGCCGCCGCCCGTTTCCCGACGGATGTTTGAACTGTCGACATCGTGTCCTCGATTCTATTTGGCCGAAAGACCAATTATACAGGCAATCGAGAGGCACGCGCAGGGGCGTGCCTCAAGCAGGATCAGGCGGCGCAGGCCATTTCGGCGCGGTCGGCGTCGAGGACGGCTTCCACACAGCCGAAGAACTGGGTGATGCACGGGACGCGCAGGCGGTAGAAGACCTGGAGGCCCTGCTTTCGGTCGATGACGAGCCCGGCCGCCTTCAGCACCGACAAGTGTTTTGAAATCGTGGACATATCGGAACCGACGATGGCCTGCAAGTCGCAGACGCAAATCTCGCCTTTCGCCAGGGCATCCACCATCATCAGGCGGCTGGGATGCCCCAGCGCCTTAATAATCCGCGACCGCTTCTCATAATCCGCCTTGTTCATCATCTGATCAGTTCCCAACCTCTACACCGCAACGCCAAAATCGTAAATGAGCGTGTAACAGACTCCCACCGCCAGAAAGATAAGAGCTGTGGCGCGCCGGGCCCAAACCTCGATGGCCGCCAGCCGCTCGAACACCGTATGAAGTGAGCGCGTACCCATCGCCACGAGAATCGCGAATACCAGCACGGGTACCGCCGTGCCTATACCATACAGCGAGGGCAGAACGATCCGTGACCCGTGCTGAAGCGCGAGCGGGACCAGACTGCCAAAGAACAACGCGGCCGACATTGGACAAAACGACAGCGCGAAGACCACCCCCAAGAGCCCGGCGCCCCAGACGCCACTTCGCTCCGCGCGACCCTGAAATCGCCCGCTCAGGGCCACACCCGGCAATCGGAACCGCACAATTTCGAGGAGCAGGATACCCACTACGATGAGCAGCGGACCCAGCAGACGGTTCAAGGGCTTCTGGAGAAATTGCGCCAGATCCGGGACGGACAACATGCTGGCAACCAACAGTATACCCAGTGCTGAGTAGGCCAGCATCCGGCCCCCCGTGTACAGCAGTCCCGAGAGGAGCACCTGGCCCGGGTTCCCCATGCGGTTGCCCACAAACGAGATGGCGACGATGTTCGTGGCCAGCGGGCAAGGACTGATCGAGGTCAGAACACCCAGCCAGAGGGCCGCAAGGAATGCCGGAAGGGTTGCCTCCATCACTTCGCCTTGAGGCTGGCCTTTACCTCGTCGCGAACGTAACTCTTGAAGGCCGCTTCATCACGCAGCAGGGTCCAGACCTTGTCCAGGTTTTTCCACTTGGCTTCCTTACCGTTGCGGACATCCGAAAGCACCACGGACTTGGTGAAGAGTTTGTAGTCCTTCATATAGTGCTCGTTGCCCGCCGTCTCCACGTTCACCACGCGCCATTCCAGCCGGCCGGCCTTCAGTTCGGCGGGGAAGTTATCCCGGATGGCCTTGTTCGTCCACGCCTCGATGGTGCGGCAGGATGCGCAACGGTAGTTGCCGTGAAAGTAGTACGCGATCAGCTTCCGCTGCAGCCTGGGCTCAGATTTTGCGGTAGATGAAAGCCTGGCGTTCGCAACGGAAATCAGGGGGCCGCCATAACAGGCCGCACCCCTGGGCTTAGGCGTGAGCGCGTTGTACGCGAGAGCGCCCGCGATGGCGAATGCGATAGCCTTACCGATCGACTTGATAATCATTTGCCTGCGTGTCCTCCCTGCACGCCAGCCTTACGCGGCCGGTGTATCTATGGCCATTGTATGGCTGTTTTGCCAAATAGTCAAACACTCGGCGGTTCCGTTGGGTCGTCGGTATCCCTCGATCGCGGATGCATGCCTCCGATCGAAGTGGCGGCTTGGTGACAACGCTTCAAACCTTAAGCTCGTACGCCTTTTCGAAGCCGGACCGCTATGATTCCTTAACGCCGGGCGGGAGGGCAGCGCATTGTGCAAGCGGTGTGGACGGCGCGGTCATCGAGGTGTGAAAGATGAGACTTAGGGAGGCTTTGACGCTCATTGGAGCGGTTGCCCTGGGTGGTTGCAGCCAGATCATGGAGCCGGGCTACGACCCGTTGGGGGGGCCCTACGACGCCAACGTCGAGCGCCTGAAGGCGGCCGTGTTCGAACACGAAAGCCCCATCGAGTTCACGATCTCCGATTCCCGCAACAACCGGTTTCAGCCGGGGCTCAGCATCCGGGCGAAAGCCGCTGTGCGGGCCGGAACCAGGTTCGAAGTTTGGGCCGTCGTGGCCGACGAAAAATGGCGGGCCAACGAGACCGAATGGGATCACAACACTGTCAGGTGGTGCCTCGCTCCGGAGCCCGGTGACGGAACAACGGTAGCCCCTGATACGGAACGGCGTCGCGGATACCGGATGGTGGCGCAGTACCGTGTGGAGAAGCCAGGCGTGTACCGGTTGACGTGCCGGGAGCGTCCGCGGGGCGCTGAGTCCGCTGCCCCGATCCGCGAGGAATCGGTTCGAATCGTCGTCGAGTAAGGGGTCGAAGCATGCTCACCGTCGCGCATGTGCTCGTGGGCGGAACGATCGGCAATGAGATCCGCCGCGCGCGGTACGCTCTCCCACTCGCCTTTCTCAGCCACTATGCCCTCGACACCGTGCCACACTGGAGCAACTGGGCGGTGTTCTTCCCGACCGTCGCCAACCAATACAGCGCGGAGGTGATTGGGGCGGTAGTTGATGTCACGCTTGCTGCCGGCCTGATCCTCGCCTCGACCCGGGGAAGGGCCAACCGTGCGCTGATCCTCTCATCGGCCGTGTTCGCCGCGGCGCCGGACGTGGACAACCTGCCAATCATCGGGACGTGGATGCGCGCATCGCCCGCCACCGCCCGGATCGTCGCCTTTCACCACAACATCCAGACCAACATCGCTCCGTCTCAATGGCTGTTGGGTGCGGGCCCCCTCGCGCTCATCGGCGCACTTGCGTGGTGGTCGTTTCGGCGATCTGGGAGAATGAACCACGGAGTCACAGAGAGCACAGCGGAGAAAGGGTGAAGCGCGGTCCGCGTCTCACCGCGATGCTACCACGAACCCTGTGAGCGGGCCTACGCTCCCAAGGCGCCGGTTGGGCTTCATACCAACGATATGCTGCCGACGCGGAAGTCGACCGTCAGGAGTCGCTCCCGTAGGAAATCGAGTCCAAGCAGTCCATCCACTGTGGCGGAGGGTGGCAAAGTATGCGCGACCACTGCAAGCCCCTCCAGCTCCATCCCGAATGCCTCCATTCGGTCAAGCGTCAGGCGAGGTAAATACTCAACCCCGCTGCCAGTCGTAACTTGAACACGATCACCCGAAGCGGCGGGATCATAACCAATCGCAACCAGAATCGCCGGTCGCACGAGCGTGCTCGTTGCGCCGGTGTCCAGCGCCAGGCGGGCTTCCTATTGGCCGGCCGGTCCCCAAATTGTCGCAGTGACGACCACGAGGCCGGATCTGGGATCGAAAGCACTCACAAGATGACCGCCGCGTCGTGGGGAATCGAACCGGTGTATAGAGTCGCGCCGTGTCGAGGGCGAACCGCAAGCATCTCGCGATCCACTTCGTCACGATCCTTGCTATGGAAGAGGACCTTGCCCTTCACGATTTCCCGGTTCTCATCCAGTTCCGGGTCTTCCAGCAGAACCAATCAGACTCGAACTTCTCGAAAACCGTCGCCAGTGTCATCACCTCACCCATACGCCAACCTCCAGACGCAATGAAGGGGAGCCGTTGGGCTCCCCTTCATGTTAGCAAACGCACTTCGTTCTACGCCCCCGGAGCGCCCGCCGGGACCTTGAACGTGTCCACCGGCTTCTCAGACGGCGATTCCGCCACGGCCAACTGGTGCATCAGTCCTCGGCCGCGTTGGCTGATCTCGTAGGCACAGAACTTGGGGCCGCACATGCTGCAGAAATGGGCGGCCTTGGCGCCTTCCTGCGGCAGAGTTTCGTCGTGCATGCTGCGCGCGGTATCGGGGTCGATCGCCAGATCAAACTGGCGCTCCCAGTCGAACGAGAAGCGCGCGGCAAGTGAGGCGTTCAGGCGCCGTCCAGATAGTCGGCAAAACCTGCCAGGCGAGCGCGGAGGCGGGGCCATAACTCCGTCAGTCCTCCGATGAGTTCCTCAATCCGAGCGGGCATAAGATTGTACGTATAGATGTTCCGGACAACGTGACGGAATCCAAGGTATGGCTGCAGTTTCACTGCTTCCGTTACGGAAATCAGCGCGGGGCGGACACCTTCTCTGGCCTCGGACATCTGGAACAAAAGGTCTCGATGCCAGGAATCACCGTCAGGAAGTTGCTGATCCACATGGCGCGCGATCTGTTCAAATACCCGTTCCAAACCCGAGTAGACAGAATGAAGACTCAGCGCCGCAGCTTTCAACAACAAGCTATCATCTTCAGGGCTGAGCCGCGCACGGTTCCACGCTTCCACGGCATCTGCCACCTCTTGGTCAAGAAAGGCAAGTTCCGTCCGGATGCGGCTCATCACGGCTTCGCGTTGCGTCAAAGATCAACCCCCGATCGCTCAATGGCTTCCCTGATTGATCCCTGCAACTCCTCGATGTCGACCACATCCACCGAGCGTCCTCCCAAAAGGGCATCTACATCGACCCATGCGGCGTACAGGGCTGCTCCACCGATACCCTCTACGGCCAGATCCACATCGGTCCGACAGTCAAACCACTCCCGATGGGCCAGCGAGCCGAAGAGGACTACACGCGTTGCCCCGTATTTGGTCTTGAGAAGTGTGGCGGCTTCTTTCGCCTTGGCGATCAAACGGTCCCGTTCCGCGACCTCCTCCGGCGACAGAACGGGCTCGGGACGCTGCTTCAGCGCCTCGATGTACGGCTTCCAGCCTTCCGGCCCAAGTTCCAGCGCGGTGGCCATCGCCTTGCCTCCAATCGGGTAGGCGGGGTCGTTACCGGCCCCGCCTCCCACACCACCCGGCATGCGGGTCCGCACCGGGCGGTTCACTCAGACTTAAGCGCGTGGTATCTCTCCGCGAGAGACGAGAATCCCATCTGGATGAGCTTGGCGTTA
>DASXVS010000057.1 GCA_036504095.1 Armatimonadota bacterium
GGTGATGTAGCGGCCCAGCGGCCCCCCGGTGACGCTCGCAGTCGTCGGGTCCCCCTCGGGCAGACCGGAGATGCGCCGCAGCGAGAGGTCGAGCAAGTTCCACCAGGACATGGCTTCCGCCTCCTTCACGCGCTCGGGATCGGGCTCGGGGTCCATCTCGGAACCTAAACCGCCTCCGGGTTCAGCCGCGGAGGCGTTCACGCCAGCAACCTCGGCAGATCCTCGAGGTCCCGCGGCCTGACGACGTAGCCTGCCGGGAGCTCGGACAGCCACCGCTCCTGTTCGGCGCTCGGAGCCTCGCCGTCCTGCTTGAGCTCGAGCCACAGCACCTTCCGCTGCCGGACCAAAGTGAGGTCGGGGTAGCCACTCGCGCCATTCACCGGGCGCTTGTTGCGGACCATCGGGAGGCTGAACACGAGCCAGCCCAGGTCATGGGCCATCCTGACGACCCGCGCTTTCAGCTCGGCCTCGGTCACGGCATCAACCCCCGGAGGCTCCGCCCGATCTCCTCAGGGATCTGAGGAACGACGGCGTTGCCAAGTGCTCGCAGTCGGTGAACACGGTTCACGACCCCGTGGGCGACACGCGGGATGTCGGGCTCTTGATCCCACCACCCCATCGCTTCTGCGCGTTCCTGCGGCCCAACTCCGAGAGGCATGGGCGCGAACAGGTGATCCCCTTCTTGGAGTGCTTCGGGATGAACTCCGTCCCGCAGATCGCGCACGACCTCGGCACCTTGCTCCCGTGGCCCCATGTCCCCGCCTCGACGTGCCGCTTCGCGTGGCAGTCCTGGCACAGGATCACGACCGTCTCGGGCTGCGAGTAGTCGGGGTGGTGCCGCTGTAGGCTCTCCACCGCCCCGCAGTCCTCGCACGTCGTCATGGCAGGCACAGCCCGTTGGGCTCTCTTTCGCACGGCGGCCCGCTTCATATGTCACCTCCGTCCAATGGAGCGGGAACCCCATGAGCCACTCGACCCACGTCGGGTTCAGTTGCCCACCGGGTTCCGTGCGGGGCGCTTGCAGCAGCGACTTCGAAGGGTCCGCACCCATCGAGTCCATCCCTTCCGCCCGTGGTGTTGGGAAGCGCTTCACCGCCACGTTGAGCGGGTCGCTGTTCCGGTTCCACTGCGATGGCCCGGCGTTGTTCTTGGCGTCCTGGACGGGCGGCGTCGGCCACATCCGCACCGCCATCCCCAGCGGCATCCCGCCTTGGGCGAACCGCGTCGAGTGATCCCCGGTGGTTGGCGTCGGCCAGAGGCCCTGGCTGTTCGGTCCGGGCAACGATCCAGAGCCGTTCGCGGAGGTGCGGAGCTCCAACGTCGGAAGCGGAAATGACATGCCGTTCTGTGTGATACCCGAGGGTGTCCAGGTCACCGAGGACTTCCCCGAGGGCTCGTCCTCCGTTGACAGCCAAGAGGTTTCGGACGTTCTCCACGAGCACGTACCGCGGTCGTAGAACGCTGACGGCACGGGCGAACTCGGGCCAGAGCCACCGAACATCGTCCTGGGCTGCCTGCTTCCCCGCGACGGAGATGGGCTGGCAGGGGAACCCGCCAGCGATGAGGTCAACGGGCTCGACCGATGACCAGTCAACGCGGGTGATGTCTCCCCATCGGGGAACATCGGGCCAGTGGTGGGCGAGGACGTGCTGGCAGTAGGGGTCCCACTCGACCTGCCACTTGCAGGTCCACCCGGCGCGCTCGAGGCCGAGATCGATCCCTCCGATCCCGGTGAACAACGATCCAAAGGTCAGCTCCCTCATGAGTCGGCGATCCGCTGGATGATCTGCTGCAACGACGACGCAGCCTCACGGTGCGATGGTACTTCGTCCACCTGCTGGCAGACAAGGATGGCGCGCTGCTCCTCCCGGATCTCGTCGCGCCGGCGGAGGAGCTTGGCGATGATGTCACCCCACGACTTCGAGCCCCGGAAGCACGTCGAGAGGAGCCCCGGCTGCTCCCGGATGGCCCGGATCAGGACCGCGCGCTGCGACGGGTTGTCCGCCTCCCACGAGTCGAGGCTCGTCCCGGTCGGCGGGTAGACGATGCCG
>DASXVS010000058.1 GCA_036504095.1 Armatimonadota bacterium
GCCACCAGTTCCCGTTTGGTCGCGAGACTCATCATCTGCCTCATCTTCCTCCGGCCGGTCCCCTGAAGGACCCCAGCCGGTAAGATTCTTAGATGAGGCAACCATCCAACTTAGGTAAGCTTTCTGATGATGCAATGCGCCTCGTTGACCGTCTGTGCCTTTGACGGGTACCCTTAGGCTGGCAAGGAAAGCAACGGCAGGCAAAATGAGTCCCGCATCAATCGTACGAAATAACCCGGGAGATCCGGCACAGAACAGCATCCGCGGACGGGCTGGCCGATGAGCAGCCCACACGATCTAGTGCGAGCTCATGGACCGTTTCCGGCGAGATACCTGAATCTCGCGTCCGGTGACGGTATTCTCGTCATCGACGTGCAGGCGGCCATGGAAGCGATCCTCGCCGCGGACGGAAGCAGCACGATCGCCGCGGAGGCTGGCGCCGCTGAGCTTCAGATGGACAGGGTCAAGCGGCCTTCGGCGGCCCGCCAGCTATACGCCAGGCTTCGCGGGTGCGATCAATGGGAACACTGCCCGCACGGGTATACCACCGTGATGTCGCTGAGTGCGGCCGCCCCCCAGCGGATCGGACCGTTCGTGGTTCGAGCGCCATGGCACGAAGCGCCGGCCGAGGGAGTGGACATCATCATCCAGCCCGGGCTTTCATTCGGCCTCGGCACCCATGCCACCACGCGTATTCCGCTGCGACAGCTCGCGGACGTGACAAAGCCCGGCATGCGTTGCGCCGACGTCGGGTGCGGCTCCGGGATCCTCGCCATCGCGATGAGCCGTCTCGGGGCGCGGGAGGTCGTGGCCGTGGACGTTGACCATACGGCGGTATTGGAGGCCCTCGACAACGTTCAGCGGGCCGGGGTTGCGAATCTGGTTTCTTCCATCTCGCTTGGAAGCGCCGATGCATTATTCGGCAGTTTCGACGTGATCGCCGCGAATATGGGCGGGGCGCCAAGCGTCATCCAAATTGCACAGGATGTCGCAGCCCACCTGGAACCCGGCGGTGTCTTCCTGGCGAGCGGCATCTACGGCGATACGGACGATGCTGCTGGCCAGGTGGCTGACGGCGTCAGTGAGGCGCTTTCCCAATTCGGGTTGGCGGAAGTGCGACGCGATTCGGAACACCAGTGCGTCGGGATCGTTTATCGGAGGAACAGATGAGCCCGCCTTTCGACAGTCTGGCCCTGAGGCAGGTGAGCCTGGAGCTGAAGGGCTCAATCATTGGAGCGCAGGTTCAAAAGATCCGCCAGCCGGACCCTTTCACAGTACTTATCCGCTTCCACGGCAACGGTAAATCGCGCTGGTTGCTGCTGTGTGCCCAGGCGGATTTGTTCCGCGCCCACTTTACCACGCGCACATTTTCAAACCCGCAGGAGCCGCCAGTCTTCTGCATGGCGCTACGCAAGTACCTGGAAGGCGGCCGCGTGACCGCCGTGGAACAGGCAGGGGCCGACCGGGTGCTGCGCATCGAGGTTGCTTCGACATGGGGACGGCTGCTCCTGATAGCCGATCTGATGGGGAGGCACAGTAATCTGATCCTCGTGGCTGAAGACGGCACGATTCTGGAGGCCATAAAACACGTGGGTTCCACTATGAGCCGGCGCGTTGTGCTTCCCGGCCGGCAGTACGCACCCCTTCCACCAACCGGCAAACCGTCACTATGGGACGCCTCTGACGCTGAATTGTCGTCCCTCTGGGCTGCGGCGCCCATTCCGGTTACCCGCGCGTGGCTGTTGGATACCTTTGGCGGGATGAGCCCTGCTCTCGCGGCCACGGTGCTGGCGACCGCTGACCCGAAGGCCACGCTTGACACTATCGTCGCATCGGTGCGTTCCGGCGCAACAGGCGAAAGCCCGTCGGAGGCTCTGGACGCCGGCTATGAAGCTCAGGCTTCCGTTTCGCAGCGTGATTCATTACTGCGCCAGTTGAACGCGAAACTGGACAAGGAAGGCACAGTCCTGCGGCGTCGCCTGGCCGACCTCGATGCGATAGAGGAACGCGGTCTCCGGGCGGAGGAGTGGCGTATCGCGGGAGAACTGCTCTCAGCCAATGCCCATGGCATCGAGAGAGGCACGGTATCGGTATCGCTGCCCAACTACTATTCCCCGGACCTGACGCCGATGGTGATTGCGCTGGACCCGACTCTGTCGGCACGGGAAAACGCGCAGGCGTATTTCGCGCGAAGCCGGAAAGCGAAAACTACCGCCGAACGAGCGCCGGCGTTACGATCGGAGGTCGGCGTGCGCCTGGCGGAACTCGAGGCAATCCGCAGCCAGGCCGCGCAGGCAGATGAGTCCGAACTGCTAGGATTGGCTGGGACAGGACAGGGGCAGCCCCCTGCTCCCGCGTCGAAATCCAGGCGATCGGAATCGGAGTACCCGTCGGGGGTGCGGATCAAGCGATTCACCTCGGACGAGGGCTGGCAAATCTGGATTGGTGAGAACGCCACAGGAAACGATTACCTGACGACGCGGTTGTCGGACCCGGGGGATATCTGGATGCACGTGCGTGCGGCAGCCTCGGCCCATGGCGTCATCCGAACTAACAAGCACCCGGAAAAGGTGCCGCACGCCACGCTACGTCGAGCCGCCGAACTAGTCGCCGCGAAGAGCGAAGCGAAGAGCAGCAGCGTTATCGCCGTGGACTACACGCTTCGACGGTACGTCCGCAAACCTCGGGGCGCGGCGCCGGGGCGGGTCACCTACACGAACGAGAAGACCATCGAAGTGAGTGGGGCTGAGGACTGAGGACTGCGGACCGACCGCACCAGGTTTACTTTCGTTTGGGTGCCGGCGGTGGCGCCGAACCGTGAATCTGCTCCTCGGACGGGACCTGCCCCAGTGGCGGAACGTCTCGTAGCGATTCTGCCGCCGGGGGTGTAGTGTTCATCTGGTGGAAGTAATACGTCGCGCCCAGAACCATTGCCAACACCAGCAGATAGGCAGCTAATCGACCGTTTTTTCGCAGCATTCCGCTCACCCCCCTTTGCCCCGCCGTCTCCCACAGGACGAACGTTGGGCTCTGAGAGTACAATACCCCTTGGAGACGCCAATGAACAACAAACAAATCGCGGAATCCCTCGAACGCATCGCCGACCTGTTGGTCATTCTGGGCGAGTCCGACTTCCGGGCGAACGCCTACCGCAACGCCGCCCGCCGCATTGAGAACCTCACGGAGCCTGCTGGCGACCTGTACGCGCGGGGAAAACTGACTTCGATTCCCGGCATCGGAAAGGGCATTGAGGAAACCATTGGCGAACTGGTGCGCGACGCGCGTTCGGACACGATGGAACAACTCAACAGCCAGGTGCCGCCCGGTCTCCTGGATGTGCTCAGGGTACCGGGGCTCGGCCCCAAGAGAGCGCGCGCCCTGCACCTCGCGCTAGGCATCAGCACACTCGCCGACCTCGAAAAGGCAGCCAAGAGCGGCGCGCTAGCGAGCGTACCCGGCTTTGGAGCCAAAACGGCGGAGACTATCGCGGCCAACCTTGCACGCATACGAACATGGTCGGAGCGCCAACTCCTTTGCGACGCCTTGCCTGTCGCCGAGGAATTGGCGGACAGGCTAAAGACTACTGAAGGCGTAGAGGATGTCGCGGTTGTCGGCTCCATCCGGCGCCGCAGGGAAACGGTTGGCGATGTGGATTTGCTGGCTTTCGGGGCAGACCCGGATTCCATAGCACGGCGATTCGCGCTTGCTCTCGGAGCCGACTTGGCCGATACCCCGCCGCGAGAGCCTTTGGCATTTTCGCTGGCGGATGGAACGCGGGTCCATTTGAGCGTTACAACGCCCGA
Source organism: Armatimonadota bacterium (assembly GCA_036504095.1). NCBI lineage: Bacteria > Bacillati > Armatimonadota > Armatimonadota bacterium. The sequence goes on from DASXVS010000058.1 coordinate 3,804, forward strand.
TTCGTGGGGAACGGCGCTGGTTTATTCCACGGGTTCCGAGTCGCATACGGCCGCGTTGGGGGATTTGCCGCGGGCGGCAACGGAGGAAGAAGTCTACTCCGGAATTGGACTGCGCTACATCCCCGCCGAGATTCGGGAGAACCGTGGCGAGATTGAAGCCGCAAGAACCGGGCGGCTACCTGCACTGGTGACAGTCAGCGATCTGAAATCCGATTTACATATGCACAGCCTCTATTCGGATGGGGCTGCCTCTATGGAAGACATGGCCCTTGCGTGTATGGCCCGCGGATATACGTATATGGCCATCACCGACCACTCTCAGGGTCTGCCAGTGGCGAACGGCCTCACGGTTGAGCGCCTCGCCGTGCAGGCGCAAGAAGTGCATCGCCTTAACGCGGAGCTCGCTCCATTTCGCATATTGCACGGCACCGAGGTGAATATCCGCGCGGACGGCGCGCTGGATTTTCCAGACGAGGTCTTGGAGAAACTGGATTGGGTCGTCGCCAGCGTTCACAGCGCATTCGGCCGGTCCACCGATGAACAGACGGAGCGCGTGATTCGCGCCCTGCGGCACCCGTTCGTAAACCTGATTGCTCACCCTACGGGTCGCATCCTCAACCGTCGCGAGGGAATCTCAGTAGATATGGCTTCGCTCATTCGTGCGGCGGCCGAGACCGGCGCCGCTCTCGAGATAAACAGCGGGCCGGACCGTCTTGACCTGAACGACATCCATTCCAGGGCTGCTCGCGACGCCGGAGTGTGGATATGTGTTGATGCGGACGCACATCATCCGGACCATCTTCAGTGGGTTGATCTCGGAATCGCAACGGCGCGACGCGGTTGGTGCGAGACAGCCAACGTCTTGAACGCGCAGCCGCTTGAGGCTGTCGTCGAATTTGTCAAGCGAAAGCGGATGGGATAAGCGAACGCCCCGTACATCACATTTCGTGAGCGTTTGCAGAGGCTTCTGGGCGGGAACAAACCGAATACCAACCTGTAAACCACTCTTCAGGAGGTAACCATGAATAGCACGCTTCTGAACCCTGACGCTGGAGCGGACAGACCGATTTTCAAGGGCGATCCGGCGGACTCCGTCTACCTGGACGACGACACCGATTTCATAGACGATGTCTCGAGCAACCCACCTGATGTGGAGGATGAGTCGGTGTGGTCGGTCGATACGGGCGCCGGCGAGTTCACCGCGCCTGTCGATCAACGCGGCGTTGCGCCCTGACGGTCGGCCCCGGCACGACTGCCGGATATCCTGTCCGCGCAAGACACCGCACCTTTGCGTTGCGTGCTCCCGGTCGTTCTGGCGTAGTCCCTAGGAAGCCGGCCGTGGTCGCCGGTTACCCGTTTCCGCGTGCCGGGAAGTCAAAGCCCGGTCCTCAGTTTGACCCTCCCCACCCCCTGCCCTATACTCATCTAAGCACTAAGAGCACATGTTGCAGGGGGAACACCGTGGCCGAAAAGATCGCTAACCGAGCGCAGGATTTCAATAAGTGGTACACCGACGTGGTCCAGACCGCGGACTTGGCCGACTACGCGCCCGTCAAAGGCTGCATGGTCATCAAGCCATACGGGTACGCGCTATGGGAAAACATGCAGCACGCCCTGGACACGGCGATCAAGGCCACCGGGGCGCAGAACGCATATTTCCCGCTGTTCATTCCTGAATCGTTCCTGAAGCGCGAAGCCCAGCACGTGGAGGGCTTCTCGCCGGAACTCGCCGTCGTCACACACGCGGGAGGCAAGAAACTCGAGGAACCGCTGATCGTTCGGCCGACCTCGGAGACGATCATCAACGAGATGTTTTCAAAGTGGGTCCGCAGTTACCGCGATCTGCCGATGATGATCAACCAGTGGGCGAACGTCGTGCGCTGGGAACTGCGAACGCGGCTGTTCCTCCGCACCACGGAGTTCCTTTGGCAGGAGGGGCATACGTGCCATACGACCAACGAGGAAGCTGAGCGCGAAGCGCTTCAGATGCTGGAAGTTTACCGCACATTCGCCGAGGATTACCTTGCGATCCCGTGTGTTACGGGGACCAAGTCGGACGCCGAAAAGTTTGCCGGCGCGAATACCACTTACACCATCGAGGGGATGATGGGCGATCGCAAGGCCCTTCAGATGGGAACGTCGCATAATCTCGGCCAGAACTTCGCGAAAGTGTTCAACACGCAATTTCTGGACAATACGGGGCAACAGCAATTTGTGTGGCAGACCAGTTGGGGCGTCAGCACGCGGCTGGTTGGCGCAACGGTTCTGGTTCACGGAGATGACAAGGGTCTCCGTCTCCCGCCGCGAATCGCTCCGATCCAGGCCGTGATCGTTCCGATCGGGAAGACCGACGAAGAGAAGGCCGCGGTTGCGAAAGTTTCGGCGCGCGTAGCAAGGGATCTGACTGCGGCGGGCATCCGTGTAAAACTGGATGACCGCGAGCAGTTCACGCCGGGCTTCAAGTACAACGAGTGGGAACTGAAGGGTGTGCCGTTGCGGCTGGAGATCGGACCGCGCGACGTTGCGGATAACGCAACGATGGCGGTGCGCCGCGATCAACCCGGCAAGTCGAAACTGAGCCTGGACGGATTGGCGGTACAAGTAGCTGTTCTTCTTGAAGAAGTGCAATCCGGCCTCTTGGCGCAGGCGCAGCAATTGCGCGACGACAACACGCGGGACGCCGCGTCGCTGGATGAATTGGCCGAGATCATCAAGACCAACCGCGGCTTCGTTCGCGTGTGGTGGAACGGCGATAGCGATGCGGAAGCCAGATTGAAGGAGCGCACCAAGGCGACACTTCGATGCTACCCGCTTGTGCAGCCGGGGGGCGAAGGCAAATGCGTCGCCACGGGCGCGATGACGAACCAACAAGCGCTGTTCGCGGTCGCGTACTGAAAGAGGATATGGCGAAGCGGGGTCGAAACGCTGGTCTCCGGTTTGTGCCCCCGCCGCGTGACTTCAGTCCACTGTGATGTACACTCTTCTGGCAATTCTCTTCGGCCGCCTGCTGCTCTCTACCGTTCTCGGGGCGTTCGTCGGCCTGCAGCGCGAACAGTCCGGGCGTCCGGCAGGGCTTCGAACGCACACTCTGGTGTGTATTGGCTCGGCGCTCATCACGATCGTCTCGGAATCGTATGTAGGTGACGAAGCGCGAATCGCTGCGCAGATCATCAGCGGTATCGGTTTCCTTGGCGCAGGGACAATTATACGCGAAGGGAAAACGGTCCGTGGTCTCACGACGGCCGCCAGCCTTTGGGCGGTCGCGGGCCTGGGCATCGGGTGCGGGCGCGGCGGGACGATGATGTGGCTGTGCGTGATGGCTACCTTCCTTATCCTTGGCACCTTGGGACTCGGAAAACGCCTCGAAGAAAAGATACTGGCGGTGCAACACAGGAACACGCTGTGCGTTCGCGGAAGCCACGAAGCGCAATCGGCGGCCCTTCAATCCCTCACGGCAATCGGCATAAAGGTTGACACTGCATCAAGGCGAAGGCTTGAGAGTGGACGATCGGAGTTAGCGGTGCGATTGGAGTTTCCGCCGGGAATGGCGCGAGAACGGGCGATCCATGCCGTGATGGGGATCGAAGGCGTCACGGGCGCGGCGTGGGCTTCATCGGAGGCGGAACCTCATGCCGGCTGAGATCGTTCGTCAAGTTGACGGATTCCTGGAAGGCGTCCTTGCGGAGAACCGCCTTCCACCCGCGTTGTGCGCGATGATCACGTATCACGTGGGCTGGACTGACGCCGCCGGAAAGACCCTCTCCGACAGCAGGAGAACGCAGTACGGCGGGAAGAAGATGCGCGCCGTACTGTGCGCCCTGGCCTGCGAAGCCGCAGGCGGAGCGACTGCCACGGCGGTACCGACCGCGTCTGCGATAGAATTGATCCAGAATTTCTCTCTCGTGCACGACGACATCGAAGACGGTGACCGCGAACGGAGGCACCGCCCAACGGTCTGGGTGAATTGGGGCGTGCCACAGGCCATCAACACGGGATCAGCGATGCAGGCTTTGGTCAATGCCGCCGTCCTGCGCACCTCGGCCGCGCCGGATACCGTTCTGGATCTGCTTCGAGCGCTTACGAACGCGATGGTGCAGATGACCGAGGGCCAGCACCTCGACATCGCATTCCAGGGACGGTCCGATGTTACCGTCGCGGAGTATTCGGATATGGCCACCCGAAAGACCGGAGCCTTGATTGAAGCGGCCGCATACGCCGGCGCCCGGCTGGCAACGACAGACTTGTCCGTTCTGGAGGCCTGGCGCTCGTTTGGCCGCAGTTTCGGCCGGGCGTTTCAGGCGCAGGACGATTTGCTCGGAGTCGTAGGCGATCCGAAACTCACGGGCAAGCCGGTCGGAAACGACATCCGAGCGCGCAAAAAAGCGCTCCCACTGGTCTTCGCCTGTTCGAATGCGACATTGGAGGACCGGGAGATCCTGTCCGGTTGTCTCTCCGAGGATCCGGTAAGCGATTCCGCGGTAGAGTGTATTACCGGAGTGATGGAGCGATCCGGCGCCATCGCGGCAACGCGCGCTATGGTTGAGGAATGCACATCGACGGCGCTTGCCGCGCTCGCCGTCACGGGATCCAGGGGCCGGGCCGCGCAGCGCATCCGCGACATCGTCCTGAAGGCGGTCGGCAGGGAGCGGTAGCGGCACAGCCGCGCTTGGATCAAACCCGAACAAATCACCGGCCTCACGCCGGAATCACTGGCATATCATGTTTTCTACACTTCGACGCGACATATCGGCGGTATTCGCCAAAGACCCGGCAGCGCGCACGATCTGGGAGGTACTCTCCTACCCGGGCGTGCATGCCATCTTCTGGCACCGCGTCGCACATGCGATGTGGAAGTCTCGCCTGAAGACGGCGGCTCGATGGCTTTCCTATTTGAGCCGGTTTCTGACCGGGATAGAGATCCATCCCGGCGCCCAGATCGGCCCGGGGTTCTTTATCGATCACGGAATGGGCACCGTGATTGGCGAGACGGCCATCGTCGGCGAAGACGTACTCCTCTACCACGGGGTTACACTCGGCGGCAGCAGTCTGAAAAAGATCAAGCGCCATCCCACCTTGGGAAATCACGTTGTGGTCTCCGCCGGCGCCAAAATCCTGGGCGACATTACCATCGGCGATTACGTGAAAGTGGGGCCAAACGCGGTGGTGCGCCAGTCTGTGCCCGCCGATTCAGTTGTTGTCGGCATCCCGGGCCGTGTGGTTCGCCAAAAAGGTGTACCGGTTCACGACAGCGTGTTTCTCGACCACGGCGCCGGCGCCGATCCTGAAGGCGAGATGATTGGCAGCCTCGTTCGGAAGGTCCACGAACTGGAGGTACGGCTCGGTTTCGTCGAAGCGGGGGAGGAGACGCAGGAGCAGACCGACGACCTCGCTTACTGGTACTACCAGATATAGCAGGGCGGGTACACCGCGCTCGCTTCTGGTACAATCAAGGAGATGGAGACACGCGCCGGGGCGCTCTCCTGCCGCAACGAACGCTCCCGTTACGGGGGCGGAATCATTTAACTGGAACGCAAATGCTCGATATCAAACTAATCCGCAGTCAACCTGATACAGTCCGTGCCGCTCTGGCGACTCTCGGCGGCGACGCTTTCTCCTACGTGGACGAGGTCCTGGCCATCGACGAAAACCGGCGCGCCATTCGCCAATGCATGGAGGGTATGCAAGGCGAATTGAACGCTGTCTCCAAGGAAATTGGAAGGCGGCGCCGGCTCAAGGAAGACACGGCTGACGCCGAAGAGAAGGCGCGGGCGCTTCGCGAGGATATTCGCACACAGGAGACCGCGTTGGCGCCTTTGGAGGCGAAAATCCAGGATATCTTGGTCCGAATTCCCAACCTCCCGCATCCCAGAGTGCCCGTGGGCAAGGACGATACGGAGAACATCGTCGCCCGCGAAGAGGGCGAGAAGCGGGGCTTCGATTTCGAGCCGCGGCCGCATTGGGAGATTGGTGAGGCACTCGGGATTATCGACTTTGAGCGCGGCGTCAAGATTTCCGGCACGCGTTTCTACATTTTGAAGGGCGACGGGGCTCGACTCCAGCGCGCATTGATTACCTGGATGATCGATTTGCACGTGAGGAAGCACGGCTACACCGAGATCTACCCGCCGTATATGGTCCTCCCGCAATGCGTGCTCGGCACCGGCCAGTTGCCGAAGTTCGCCGACACGATGTACCGCGATGCGGAGGATGGGTTCTATTTTATCCCGACCGCAGAAGTCCCCGTCACCAACATGTATCGTGAGGAAATTCTGGCGGCAGACAGCCTCCCTGTTAAGCATGTGGCCTTCACCGCGTGTTTTAGACGCGAGGCGATGAGCGCCGGTCGTGACGTCCGCGGAATCAAACGCGGCCACCAGTTCGACAAAGTCGAGATGGTCAAGTTCGTGCGCCCGGAAACATCGGACGACGAATTGATGTCACTCCTTAACGACGCAGAGGATGTTGCACGGGAACTTCAACTATCGCATCGCGTCATAGAAATGTGCACCGGCGACCTGTCGTTTACCGCTGCCCGCAAGTTCGACGTGGAGATCTGGGCGCCGGGGTGCCAGGAATGGCTGGAAGTCAGCAGTTGCAGCAGCTTCGGCGATTTTCAGGCACGTCGTGCCAATATTCGGTTTCGGGACGCTGGCGGAAAGCCGGAGTTCCTGCACACGCTCAACGGGTCCGGATTAGCGTTACCGCGAACGATGATCGGGATCATCGAGTCCGGACAGACCGCGGAAGGGACAATAGTGATCCCGGAGGTCCTCCGCCCATACATGGGCGGCCAGGACGTGATTGGAAAACAGGGTTAGGCGTTACGGCAATCGTCGGCCGGACGTCCTGATGATCTGGCGGAGGGCAAAGTCATGCGAGTTGATCGACGCGGCTTCACGCTCATTGAAATGCTGGTTGTTGTCGCCATCATCGGTATTCTCGCCGGGATACTGTTCCCCGTCTTCGCGCGCGCCCGGGACGCGGCGTTTCAGACGCAATGTATCAGCAATCTGCGGCAATTAGGCGTCTCATTGCAGGCGTACATGAACGACAATGAGGACAAGTTCCCTCTCGCGGTGGATTTCACCGATTACCCTCTCACGGCGGCAGCCTATGAGGGCAGCAACATCCCTCACGCAGTTGCGCTGGTAGACCAGTTGGAGAATCGAACTGACGACCCCGTGGATGGCGACACAAACGGCGGGCGGATCGATCATATTCTCCGCCCGTACGTGAAGAACGAAGAAATCTTCCGCTGCCCCGGTGATACAGGATTTGGCGGGATCGGATACGCCGCCTACACCGGCCCTTACATTTTGTACAACCTCCTACCCATCGTGCCTCTATGGAAACAGTCCCGCTACTATTCCGCGCGCAACAAGCGACCCAATACATACTGGGGCGGAACAAGCTATGTATATCGGACCGAACTCGGCTTGTGGGGACGGCCGGTTAACCAGCTGTGGCAGCCGCAAAACGTAAACGTGCTGATGGACGCGACGCATTACTGGCATACCCGCCTGCATCGAAAGCCCATTTACAGCCCTGGAAACCCGAACTACGACATGGCTGACGCCAACAAGGGCAGCATCACAACGCTGTTTGCCGACGGAAGGGTGAGGGCATGCACCTGGAAGGAAAATGTCGACAACTGGTATGAATCCTCCCATTGGATAACGGGCGAGACAACCAGTGGCGTCCCTGCGCCGTCGTACGCCCCTTTCAAATAGACCGGGCGAGGTGCCTGTAAACCGCCATCGATGAAACGTTATCATTCAGCCGGATGCCGTGGTGATGCGGTGAAGCGCAGCGTCATACGTGTCACCCGCGGCGTTGAGCTCATCCGGACGCCTTCCTGTCACGATTGTCGGTATCCGGTTTCGCACAGATCACATTCATGCTTCTTCCAGACGAACTTCGCATCGACGAGATAACTAGTACACGCGATCCGCGGTGGCCTCAATGGAAGTCGATCTACGAATCATCGTTCGCCCCGTTTGAGCGCCTTCCGGACGAGACCTACGACGTAGTCTTGAATGGGAGGGCGCGAGGCGAGATCACGAACGTCTGGTTGTTTGCTGCCGAATCGGTTGAAGAACCCGGCGTTGTCACGGGTATTGCCGACGTTGTTTGGCATCCTCAGGCGCGGGCGGTTCTGCTCCGCTACTTCGCCACAAAGGAAAGCCTTCGAGGACGCGGCATCGGCCAGTCCTTCTATGCCGCGATACTCGCTCAATGCAAGCATCTGTGCGCCGATCTGATGGTGTTCGAGGTGGAAAAGCCCGAGATTATGGCGGAGCGGTCCGAGGCCGAGTCTGAACTCGCGAGGCGGCGCATCCGGTGGTATCTGCGGCAAGGCGCGAAGCAGTTGGGCGGAATTCACTACGACCTCGTTATAGCGCCCGGCAAGGCGCTGATGGAGATGCACCTGATGGCTCACACCTTCATCGAAATGACGGCGCGAGAGGTCTTCGATGCGGCAAAGATGATTTTCGGGGATGCACTGGAACAGACGGAGGAGTTGACGTTCGAGTAGTCGAAGCTAACCGCACGCGCCCTGGCCTTATCGATCGGGTAGGCGGGGTCGTTACCGGCCCCGCCTCCCACACCACCCGGCATGCGGGTCCGCACCGGGCGGTTCACTCAGACTTAAGCGCGTGGTATCTCTCCGCGAGAGACGAGAATCCCATCTGGATGAGCTTGGCGTTA
>DASXVS010000059.1 GCA_036504095.1 Armatimonadota bacterium
ATCGGGACTGCCCGATGGCGCGCCGGTCCTAATCTTTCATTGCCAGGCTGGATTACAGCCCGATGGAGCGGTCCGGTCTTACCAGCGTCCGCCGCCACCGCCGTAGCCGCCGCGATCGCCGCCACGGTCACCGCCGCGGTCGAACCCGCCGCGTCCGCCTCCGCCGCCGCTGCGCTCTTCGCGCGGCTGTGCTTCGTTCACCGTAAGCGTGCGGCCTCCGAAATCCTTGCCGTTAAACGCCTCGATGGCAGCGTCGGCCTGGCCATCGTCAACGGTCACGAACGCGAAGCCGCGCGGGCGGCCGGTCATGCGGTCCGTGGGCATATGTACGTCGGACACACCGTACGGTGTGAAAGCGCTCTGGAGGTCGTCTTCCGCTGTGTTGTAGGACAGGTTGCCCACAAAGAGACGTTTGCTCATCCTTCTATCATCCTTCCCAATACATGGCCCAATGAGTGGGCGATTAGTCGCGAGTGGTGTAGTCGAGACCTCGATCTGGGAAGGAAGCGTGCTAGCCCTCGACGGGCTGTGACAACCAATAGCCAGGAGAGTGAGTCTCCTCCGATGAGGCAACCGAAACGGACTGGATCTAATCTGCGGGATCCCGGTAACCGATACGAACCCATCTGGAAGGCGCACCACGCGCACAGCAATATTACCACAGAAAAAACACAAATACAACCCCCTTTGAGCCTCTTTTTTCGGGAGTCCAGTCGTCACGCAGAGCGACCGGGCGCGGTCATTTGCCCTTGCCGCGCGCCATGACGTAGGATGTGCTTGTGATGAGACGCACCCCCCTATTCAATGCCCACGTGACCGACGGCGCGCGCATGGTGGATTTTGCGGGCTGGCAGATGCCGGTCCAGTACGGAAGCATCCTCGACGAAGTCCGCGCGGTCAGATCCGGCGTAGGAGTCTTCGACGTAAGCCATATGGGACAGGTACGCGTGTCAGGCGCCGGCGCGTTGGGCGCCATTCAGCGCCTGCTCACGAATGACGCTTCCAAGCTGGCTCCCGGCCGCGCCCAGTACAGCCTCATGTGCGATGATGGCGGCGGCATTCTGGATGACTTGATCGTATACCGAAGGGATGGCGGCGCCGGCGCGCCGGATTTCCTCATCGTCGTAAACGCGTCAAATCGCGAAACGGATTTCGACTGGATGAGCGCGCGAGGGAGCGGGCCGGATGCTGTGTTCGACGATGTTTCGGACGACTACGCCCTGATCGCGGTCCAGGGCCCGATGGCGGAGGCAACCCTCGCACCGTCGCTCACCGGCTGCGATCTGGCTAAGCTTCCGGCTTTCTCACACGCCGCGGCGGTATTCGGCAGCGCCCCCGTCCACGTCGCCAGAACGGGGTACACAGGCGAGGACGGCTTCGAGATTTTCTCCGCGCCGACCGCCGCGGAGACGATATGGCGGACGCTTCGGGACAGCGGGGTTGTTCCCTGCGGCCTCGGGGCGCGCGACGTTTTACGCATCGAAGCCTCGTATTCGCTTTATGGCCATGAGATCAACCGGGAAACCAACCCCTATGAAGCAGGGTTAGGTTGGGTGGTGAAGCCCTCTAAGGGCGATTTTATCGGGCGCGAGCCGATCGTGGCCGCCAAAGCCGCCGGGCTCACGCGCCGTTTGACGGGCATTCTCCCGGACGACGTGAGGGCGATACCAAGGCAGGGGACGGTGGTTACCACCGCTGCCGGAGCCGGAATTGTGACGAGTGGCACGATGTCGACCACGCTGGATCGTGCCATCGGAATCGCCTATCTGCCCAAGGACGCCGAAGGCGACGTGACGCTGGCAATGCGAGGGAGGGAATTACCCGCCCGGATTGTCGACTTGCCGTTCTACAAGCGCTGCCGCTGAACGGGAATCTCATCCCCAGGAAGGAAATCCACAGCATGAACAACCCCACCGACCTGAAGTACTCCAAAACGCACGAATGGGTGCGCGTGGAAGCCGACGGCACCGCAACGATCGGCATCACAGATCACGCTCAGAGCGAACTGGGCGACGTGATCTACCTCGAACTGCCCGCGATCGGCGCCTCACTGACCCTCGATGAGCCGTTCGGAACGGTGGAATCGGTCAAAGCCGTCTCGGACCTGGTCGCGCCCCTTTCGGGCCGGGTTGTCAGAGTCAATTCCGATCTCGTAGACGCTCCGGAGGCGATCAACCCCGATCCGTACGGCTGCTGGCTGCTCGTTATCGAGGCATCAGCCCTCTCTGAGGCCGCCGATCTCCTCAGCGCCGAGGATTACGCGCTGTTCACCGAGGAGGGCTGACACACCTTGCCGGGATACGTGCCCCATACACCCGAAGACCAGCGCGGAATGCTGGATCGCATCGGCATCGCCGCCATGGATGAGCTGTTTGCGCAGATCCCCGGGAATCTGCGCCTGGCGGCATTGCTGGACTTGCCGCACGGGCTTTCCGAGGCGGAGTCGGTCCGCCACCTGGAAGGGATCGCCCGCACAAATCTCGATTGCGGGCGCGGCGCGTGCTTCCGCGGAGCCGGCGTTTACCGCCACTTCACACCCAGCGTCGTCCCGGCCATCATGGCCCGCGGCGAGTTCCTGACGTCGTACACCCCCTATCAGCCGGAACGCAGCCAAGGGATGCTGCAAACGATTTACGAATTCCAGTCGCTCGTCTGCCGCCTTCTCGGGATGGACGCTGCGAACGCCAGCATGTACGACGGAGCGACGGCGCTGGCCGAGGCCGTGGTTATGGCGAGTTCGATCACGGGTCGAAAGCGCGTCCTGATCCCCGCATCGCTTCATCCTGCTTACTATGATGTCTGCCGGACGTTTGTGCAGGGTCACGGGATTTGCCTGGAAACGGTCCCGCAGACCAACGGGCTCACCGACATCGACGATACGCGTAAGCGCTGCGGGAACGACGTTGCGGCGGTCGTGGTGCCACAGCCCAACTACTTCGGGATGATCGAGGACGCCTCCGGCCTCGCCTCAGTCGCCCACGAAAACGGAGCCCTTGCGATCGCCGTCGTCAACCCGATGTCGATGGCCCTGTTGCCCCCTCCGGGTGAGTGGAAAGCGGATATCGCCGTGGCCGAAGGACAGGCCCTCGGCCTCCCCATGAACTTCGGCGGGCCGCTGGTAGGACTCTTTACGTGCCGCAAGGAATTCGTTCGCCAGATGCCTGGGCGTATAGTCGGCGGAACGGTGGACAGCGAAGGCAAGCGAGCCTATACGCTCACACTCCAGACCCGCGAGCAGCACATCCGTCGGGAAAAGGCCTCGTCCAATATCTGCAGCAACGAAGCGCTCTGTGCGCTGGGCGTGACGATTTACCTGAGCCAACTCGGCAAGATAGGACTGCGCCGGGTCGCGGAAGTCAGCGTGCAGCGCGCCCACGAGGCATTCGAAGCCATTCGGACCGTCCCCGGGTTCGAACCGCTTTTCGACGGACCGTTCTTCCACGAATTCCCGATGCGCTGTCCGGTTCCGGTGGCCGAGATCAACACGAAACTCGCGGAACGAGGCATCATCGGCCCGCAGGACCTCGGCGCGGACTATCCGGAACTCGGGAATGCCGGCGTGTTCTGCTGCACGGAGATGATTTCGCACGAGGACATCGCCGCGCTCGTCGCCACGCTCAAGGAGATCCGCTGATGTTCGACGAACCCACAATCTTTGAGCGGTCGCGTCCGGGACGCTGCGGCATCAACCTTCCGGAGGCGGACGGCGCTGCCCTGGAAACCTTGCTGCCCGGTGTGGCGCTCCGGGAGAACCTGCCGCTGCCGGAAGTCAGCGAGATAGACGTTGTGCGGCACTTCACGCGACTCAGCCAGACGAACTTCGGCATAGACCTCGGCATGTACCCGCTTGGCTCCTGCACGATGAAGTACAACCCGCGCCTCCACGAGCGCGTTGCAGCCCTGCCCGGGTTCGCCGATCTTCACCCCACGCAGTCCGCATCGACCTGTCAGGGCGCCCTGCGCCTCTTGTACGAACTGCAGGGCTACCTGGCCGAAATCGCCGGCATGGACGCCGTGACCTTGCAGCCCGTCGCCGGCGCGCATGGAGAGATGACGGGCCTGCTACTGATCCGCGCGTACATGCGACATCGCGGGGAGACCGCCCGCACGCAGATTCTCGTGCCGGATTCGGCCCACGGGACCAACCCCGCGACCGCCAGCCTCGTGGGGTTCGAGATCGTCAAGATCCCCAGTAACGCGCGCGGTCGGGTTGACGTCGATGCCGTTCGCGCCGCTGTTGGCGAGCGCACCGCCGGCATGATGATGACCAACCCGAATACCCTTGGCCTGTTCGAGGATCAGATTGCCGAAATCGCCGGGATCGTACACGACGCCGGCGGCCTGATGTACGGTGACGGCGCCAACATGAATGCCATCGTGGGCGTCGCGCGTCCCGGCGATATGGGTTTCGACGCCATGCACTTCAATCTGCACAAGACGTTCACCACCCCGCACGGCGGCGGTGGACCGGGCAGCGGCCCTGTCGCGGTGAAGGCCCCGCTGGAGCCATTCCTCCCGGCGCCGCGTGTTCAACGCCTCGACGACGGAACCTACGACTGGGATGCCGGGCGCCCCGAATCGATAGGCCGGATGCACGCCTTCAACGGCAATTTCGGCGTTCTGGTGCGCGCGTACACCTACATTCGGACGCTTGGCCCGGACGGCCTGAAGGCGGTAGCGCAGAACTCCGTTCTCAACGCCAATTACCTCCGCGTGGGGGTCGGCGAAAAGTACCAGATCGCGTATCCTGAACCCTGCATGCACGAGTTCGTCGCGAGCGCCACTGAACAGAAGAAGACCACGGGCGTGCGGACGCTGGACATCGGCAAGCGCCTCATGGACTATGGCTACCACCCTATGACGGTCTACTTCCCGCTCATCGTCCCCGAAGCGATGATGATCGAGCCGACGGAGACCGAAACACGTGAAACGCTGGATGAGTTCGTCGCCGCGATGCACGCTATCGCCGCCGAGGACCCCGAATTGGTCAAGTCCGCGCCGCACACCATGCCGGTGAAGCGGGTCGATGAGGTTCGCGCGGCAAGGGTTCTGGATATCGCGTGGGAGGGGTAAGCGGCTTGCCCGAGGTGGGCCGCCTTCTGCCGGTCGAAACAGCGAACGGCGCGTATCAGATGCACCGGGATGAAAGCCTTCTGGCCGAATGCTCGCTCGGGCTTGCCGGCGCGGGTCCGCGCCTCCCCTACCCCGCGCTGCGGTTCTACCACTGGGATCCCCCCTGCATATCACTCGGCAGAAACCAGGACCTCGCCAACCCCCGCCACGGATTTATCGATCAAGCTTCGGCCGGACAATTGGGCGTGGAAATCGTCCGCCGCCCATCAGGTGGAAGGGCTATCCTTCACTTCCATGACCTGACTTACGCCCTGGTGATGCCCGCGCCGTCGGACGACGTTTCGTCGTCACACCGAACTATCGCGATGGGGCTTGCGGCCGGATTGCGCCTCCTCGGCCTGAGCGTGGATGATGGCCTCTCCATCATGCCGGCGGACCGGAATCCCGCGGATTGCTTTGCCGCCGTGGCGGGCGCCGACCTGCAGGCCACAGGGCGCAAAGTGATGGGAAGCGCGCAGCGGCGCGCGGGCGGCGCGCTGCTGGAACACGGGACGCTGTATCTGGAATCGCCGGAGCCTCTATACAGCGAGGTGTTTGGGCAGCCGTTCGGCGGCGCTGTCATGGCGCTGGACGAAGCATTGGGGCGGCAGGCGACATTCGACGAAGTGGCCCAAGCCCTCCGCCTGGGGTTGGAGGCAGCGCTGGGCGTCGCGTTTCGTCTAGCGTGAAGCGGCAGTCATCGACGTAACGGCCGTCTTCCCGGCGTCGTTGGCCGCATCGATCATCCGGCTGGGCGCGAGGAACGCGAATACCGTGAACAAAGCACAAGCCGCGACGACGATGGCGATCCCGGGCGCTACGTGCAGTTTCCGCGAACCGGGCTCACCCTCCCGCATCCACATGGCAACCACCACCCGCAGGTAGTACCAGGCGCTCACAACGCTAGTGAGGACGCCGACGACCACCAGCCCCGTGTACCCGCGTTCAACGGCGTGCGCGAACAGGTAGAATTTGCCGTAGAATCCCACCGCCGGGGGGATCCCCGCGAGGCTGAACATAAACACGCTCATCGCCAGCGCGAGGCCCGGGTTACGATGGTGAAGGCCGTTATAATCCTCGAACGTATCGTAGTCCCGTCCCTGACGGCTCATCGCGGCCACCACGGAGAAAGCGCCGAAGTTCATCACTGCATAGCACAGCAGGTAGAACAGAATTCCGGGCAGGTCGCCGGCAACGATCCCGATAAGCACGTAGCCGGCGTGAGCAATGCTGGAGTAAGCCAGCATGCGCTTTACGTTGTTCTGGCATACCGCCACGAAGTTGCCGACGATCATCGTGGCCAACGCCATCGACGCAACCAGCGGCTGCCACGACTGGCTGGCTGTGGGAAACGCGAACAGAAGGATCCGCCCCATCGCGCCGAACGCGGCGGCCTTTGTCGCAACGGACATGAACGCCGTAACCGGGGTTGGAGCGCCTTCGTAAACATCGGGCGTCCACAAATGGAACGGCACCGCGGCCACCTTGAACCCCAATCCCACCAGCATGAGGCCTATTCCCGCAGGAAGCATGTAGGGGCCAACGGCCGCCAGTGCTCCGGGCTGGGCAAGCGTGTCTGCGATGACGTTCAGGTTGGTCGTCCCCATGGCGCCATAGATGAAGGCGATGCCGTACAGGAGGAACGCGGAGGAGAACGCGCCGAGCAGCAGGTATTTCAGGCCCGCTTCCTCGGAGCGCTTCTTTGATCTCGCGAAGGCCGAGAGCACGTACAGCGAGATCGAGAACGTTTCCAGCCCAACGAACAGGGTAATCAGTTCCGTTGCCTGCACCATCAGCATCATGCCGCTGATGGCGAACAACATCAGCACATAGTATTCGCCGTGCATCAGATTGCGCTGGGCGAGCCATGTGTGCGATATCCACGCCGTCGCGAGACCGACCGACACAAACAACATGCACAGGAACAGCGCGTAGTTATCCGCGATCAGCTGGCCCGCAATAGGCGCGTCGATCGGCGCGAAAGTCGCGTGGAAGCCATTTCCCCAAAGGCGCAGGCAGGCGAACAAGGCGACGACGAGTCCGCCAATGGTCACGAGCGCCGTGTATTCCTTGCGCTTTGAGAAGGCGTCGGTCATCATGGCTCCCATCGCCGTCAAGACAACGATGGCGATGGGAATAGTGATGCCCCAGTTGACGGAGATGCCGGGCGCGCTCCACAGGCCGACAGGCATTGTGTTCATCGGGCGCTCCCTCCCGGAACGGTCCAGTCAGGGGATACTCTGTCGTGATAGGCCTTCACCGCGTTGGTGACGGTTAAGTGTGTCTTATTGAAAACCGTGTCCGGGTGCACACCAAGCCAGACCATCAGGGCGAGCAGCGGCAGCAGATAAGCCATCTGCCATCGGGACAGGTCCTTCAGCGAGCGCGTCTCTTCGTGGGTCACGGGGCCGTACATCACTCTCTGGAACATCCACAGCAGATAGACGGCCGACAGGATCACTCCCGATGTCGCGAGCACGGTCATCAGCGGATGCGACTGGAATGCGCCAAGCAGGATGGTGAATTCCCCTATGAATCCGTTGAGCCCGGGCAGACCGGCCGATGACAGCACGGCTATCAGGAACACCACGTTCAGGAGAGGCGTAACCTGTGCCACACCACCGTACTCGCGGATCAAACGTGTATGCCGCTGATCGTAAAGTACGCCTACCAGAAGGAAGAGGGCGCCCGTGCTGATACCGTGATTCACCATTTGGATCACGGCGCCCTGCCACGCCTGCGCGTTGAAGGCGAACAGCCCCAGCATAACGAATCCCAGGTGACTCACAGAACTGTATGCCACGAGGCGCTTCATATCCGGCTGTACGGCCGCTACGATTGCCCCATAGATGATTCCGATGACCGCCAGGACAATGAACAGTGTGCTGAATTGCCGGGCCGCGTGCGGAAACAGCGGAAAACAGAATCGCAGAAAGCCGTACGTCCCCATCTTCAGCAACACTCCGGCGAGCATCACGGAACCTGCCGTGGGGGCTTCCGTATGCGCGTCGGGCAGCCAGGTGTGGAGCGGGAATACCGGCACCTTGATGGCGAATGCCAACGCGAACGCCAGGAAGAGCCACGTCTGGACACTTGGGGGAAGGTTCGCAGTGCGGGTAAGGGTTTCGATGTCAAACGTATGCCCCGCCTGGCTCCAGAGCCACATAATCGCGACGAGCATCAACAGGCTGCCGACGAGTGTGTACAGCACAAACTTGATGGTCGCGTAAACCCGGTTTGCGCCGCCATACATCCCGATGAGGAAGTACATCGGGATCAACTGGAACTCCCAGAAGCCGTAGAAAAGGAACAAATCGCGCGCCACGAACACTCCGATGAGCCCGGTCTCCAGCATCAGGATGAAGATCAGGAACTCACGGACGCGATCCTTGATGCTGTTCCACGAGGCCATCAGGCTGATGGGGGTTAGCAGCGTCGTCAAGAGCACGAGGAACAAGCTGATCCCATCTACCCCAATGCTGAAATTCGCCTTGAAAGCGCCCGCGGAAATCCACGGCACGTCAACCTGAAACTGGTAGCCGGACACGTTGGGATCAAAGCCGGTATACAGCCCCAGCGAAACCAGGAACAGGAGGATGGCGCCCGAGAGCGCAATCGTCTTCTGCAATCGAACGTTGGCGCGGGGCACCAGAGCAATCGCCAACGCGAAAAGTAGCGGGCCGACCAGTAATGCTGTGAGAAGGAGGCCTGTCATCTCAGAACGCCCCCTTCCCTACTAACGATACCGGCGGCAATGGCGTCGCGGATCCCTGTGCCGCCGCATGGAGCAGGAGATAGGCGACGATGATAATGGTGCCCACAAGTACACTGAACGCGTAACTCCTGGCGTAGCCCGTGTTCCATTTTCGCAGAATCCTACCGACGATGCTTACCACGCGCCCGATGCCGTTGACAGCGCCGTCCACAATCCGGGCGTCAATCACCTGCCAGAGGAAACCGCCGAACTGCTTTCCGCCCGTTTGAAACACCGCTCCATAGGCTTCATCTACCCGGTACTTCGATGAGAACAGAGCGTAAAGCGGTTTCGGAAGCCCGGACGTTTCGAGGGTGCGCTTGCCGAACAACACACGGGCCGCGAGCATGCCCGATATCGCGACCACGAGTGAAACGGCCGCAAGTGCAAGGTGGCTAACCACCTCCGGGTGGTCCGTCACGATGTGACCGCCGACGGCCGGTTCCAGCCAGCGCTCGAACGAGAGGTTTTCCAGAGTTCCGCGCCACAGGGATGCGACTCCGAACACGCCGGCCACCATGCTGCAGGCAGCCAGCACCCAGAGCACGAAACTCATACCGGGCAGTTCGTGGATCAGTTGGTGCTTTTCATCGGGCAGCGGTTCATACGGCTCGTGCTCGGGTTCCGCCTCGCCCGGGTGCCCGTGACCGTGCTCCGATGCGTATTTCAGGTGCGCCCAATCGATCTTTTCATCGCCCTCGAATGCCAGGAGATATGATCGGGTCATGTAGAGCGCGGTCAGGAACGCGGTCACCAGCCCGATGGCGTAAATGGCGTAGTAATAGCCGCCGCGGTCAAACGCCGCCGCCAGGATATCATCCTTGCTCCAGAACCCCGCGAACGGGAAGATTCCGGCGATGGCGACGACGGCGATCAGGTAGGTGATGCGCGTTGCCGGCATGTATTTCTTCAGGTTGCCCATCTCGCGGACATCGATCCGGTTAGCCAGGCCGTGCATCACCGCGCCGGCGCCGAGGAACAGGCAGGCCTTGAAGAACGCGTGCGTGAAGAGGTGGAATACGCCCGCGGCATACGCTCCGGTCCCCACCCCGATGAACATGTAGCCCAACTGCGAGACGGTGCTGTACGCGAGGATCTTCTTGAGATCGAATTGCGTCATCGCGATCGTTGCGGCCATGAGAGCGGTGAGTGCTCCAATTCCGGAGACGACCATCTGCGTCGTCGGCGAAGCGCTGAACAGCACGTGACAGCGAGCGACCATATAGACACCGGCGGTGACCATTGTGGCCGCGTGAATCAGAGCGGACACCGGGGTTGGGCCGGCCATCGCGTCCGGAAGCCACACGAAGAGAGGTATCTGGGCGGACTTACCCGTTGCCCCGAGGAACAACAGAAGGGTAACGCCCAGCAAGCCTGTATCACCGAGCAAGCTGGCATGGTCGAAGACTTCCGCAAATCTTAACGTGTGGGTAGCGGAAAAGATCCAGAACATCGCGACCAGGAAACCGAAGTCGCCTATCCGGTTCACAATGAACGCCTTCGTGCCGGCGGCGGAGTTCGCCATGTCCTCCCACCAGAATCCGATGAGGAGGTATGAGCACAGCCCCACCCCTTCCCAGCCGATGAACATCATCGGGAAGGACGCGCCCATCACGAGGACGAGCATGAAGAAGACGAACAGGTTCATCAGGCTGAAAAAACGGCTGTAACGCGCATCGTGAGCCATATAGCCCATCGCGTAAAAGTGAATCAGCGCGCCAACACCCGTGATGATGAGCGTCATAGTGACGGAAAGCGGATCCAACAGTAAGTCAACGCCAAGGGTCAGCGACCGCGAACCCGCTTCGGCGCCGGGGATGGTGATCCATTGCCACAGCGTCGTGTCGAACGATCGATCCCCTGCCGCCACGCCAAGCATGGTCCGAAAGACGCCAAGAGCCAGGACGAAGGAAATGCCAATGCACCCGGTGGCGACGGCTCCGACGACCGTCTTTGGGATGCGCTTCCCGGCGAGGCCACAGAAGATGAAGCCCAGCAACGGCAGGAGCGGAATAAGTATAAGCAGAGTGTTCATATATTCGAAGTAGACGGGAATCTGGAGATGGTAGGCGCTAAGCAGTGGCAAGGCGCTTGCGGCCACTGCCTGCTCTCCACTTTCCTCACCATTTCATCACGTTCATCGAGTCCACGTCCACCGTGTGCTCGCGATTCCGGAATATCGCCACGATGAGGCCCAGGCCCACAGCCACCTCGGCGGCTGCCACTGTCATGACAAAGAAGACCATTACCTGGCCGTCCAGATGGCGCCATTGGCGCGAAAATGCCACAAGGGCGAGATTGGCCGCATTCAGCATTAATTCAACGCTCATGTAGATCACCAGCGTGTTTCGCCGCGTGAGAACCCCCACGATTCCGATCGTGAACAGAAAGGCGCTGAGGACCAGGTTCCAGTGCAGTGGGATTTCAGACATTGGTACCTTCCGTTTCGCCGTAGTCGTCCGTGTGGTCGCCTTCGTACCTGCGCCCAAGATACAAGGCCCCGACCAAAGCTGCCAGCAGGAGGATGGAAGTCGCCTCAAACGGCAGCAGGTAGCGGGAGTAGAGAAGGCGACCGATAGACGCTGGATCGCCCATCGGGGTGGGAGTGCCGCCGGAGTCAGGTGGCGCGATCTGGAGCCAGCCCACGGTGACGATGCCGACAAGGAAGGCCGCCGCGGCGATCCAGGCCGCGGGCCGAAGCCAGCCAAGGTGGGGATGAGCGCCTTCCTCTTTGCCGGCGGCAAGCAGCATCACAACGAACAGGAAGAGGACAACGATTGCCCCGGCGTACACGATTAACTGGACTGCCATCAGGAACGGTGCGTTCAGCAGGTAATAGATGACTGCGAGGCTCACGAGGTTCAGGATGAGCCACAACGCACTGTGGACCGGGTCCTTCTGCGTAATCACCATCACCGCGGAGGTAACCGCTACAAAGGCAACAAGTATGAAAATGATGACGGGCGCGCTCACGATGGCTCGATCCTCGGATCCTCACCGGCCCCATGCCGGAATCGCAGGGCTCAGACGGCCTCCAGCGGACTCAGCGGGGCGTTATCCTCCGGCTTGTCCACCAGCAGCCTATCCTTGTGATATATGAAATCTTTACGATCGTAATCGGCGAGTTCGTAGTTTCCCGTCATCACGATCGCGGTTGTCGGGCAAGCCTCAACACAGTAGCCACAGAAGATGCATCGCAGCATATTGATGTCGTAGACCTTCGCATAACGCTCTCCTGGAGAACGCCGGTCCTCATCCGTGTTTTCGGCCGGCTCAACGTAAATGCAGTCGGACGGGCACGCGGCTTCGCACAGCGAGCAGCCTATGCACATCTCCAGGCCATCCGCGTAGCGGCGCAACTGATGCAGTCCGCGGAAACGCGGATACGGAACCCATTTCTCCTCCGGGTAACTGATCGTGACGTTCGGGCGAAATATATGCTTGAACGTCGTCAACAGACCCACGGTGAAACTGAATACCGTGTTCCAGGTTTTCCGCAGCGGCAGCTTAGTGCCGCCGACAACCTTCGCCATTATGTAAACTCTCCGGGCAGGCGCTCGCGAGTGAGCCTTCACTCACGCACCAAAGCCCCAAGACGAATATCTACTAGCCTCTAAACACAACCCATACCGCAGTCATTGCCACCCAACACAAAGCGGTGGGGAGCAGCACCTTCCACCCGAGTTTCATCAGGCGGTCGTAGCGCAGACGCGGCCACGACGCGCGAATCCAGACATAAACGAACATGAAGACGGCCGTCTTCAACAGGAACCATACGAGCCCGATGATCGGGATTTTGTCCACCAGCGGACCGTGCCACCCTCCGAGGAATACCGTAACGGCAAGCGCGGAGAATGTGATCATATTCACATATTCGCCCATATAGAACAGCGCGAATTTGAAGGACGAGTATTCCGTATGGAATCCGGCAACCAGTTCCTGCTCCGCCTCCACGAGATCGAACGGAGCGCGGTTCGTCTCCGCGACCATACAGATCAGAAAGATGACGAACGCTGGGAACTGTTTCCACCAGAGCCCGCTGAAGCCGACGATCTCGTCGGGGCGAAGGGTGCCGGTGTATATCAGGACACTGACGAGGGCCAGCCCCATCGACAATTCGTAACTGATCATCTGCGCCGAAGAGCGGATGCCGCCCAGCATGCTGTACTTGCTGCCGGAGGACCACCCAGCGAGAACGATGCCATATATACCCAGCGACGCCACGCACAGCAGGAACAGGAAGCCGATGGGCACGTCCGCCCCGATATGCAGCGGAATCGTGTAGCCGAACGCCTGGATGTCCGGCCCGAACGGAATGATCGCAAACGCGAGAAGGGCGGCAATCAGCGAGATCATCGGCGCGATCACGAATACCGCCTTATCGGCGTTGGCCGGCGTGAGGTCTTCCTTCATCGCAAGCTTCAATCCATCCGCGGCCGGTTGAAACAAGCCAAACGGGCCGCAGCGGTTCGGGCCGATGCGTACCTGGATGGTTGCGATGAGCCGGCGCTCAAACCACGTCATAATGGCGAAGCCGCTCAGGAGCCCCACGGGCACCAGGATGATCTTGACCAGAAGTATGAGTATATTGATCAGCATTGGGTTGGTTGGGAACTCGGCGGAATCAGTCCGCCTTCCGGGCGATTCGAACCCGCTGAGTCTCGCGAATGGCGCTGGTGAGGGTGTTCACTCGGAAGGATGCGACCTTGTTCGGAATGAAGACCGTTCCGGGCGATACCTTGTCACCCACTCGGGCCGGCAACTCCACCACATCAAACTCCGACGACACGGTGATCGTGTCCCCATCGGCGATCCCGGCGCTGGCGGCGTCGTGCCGCGAAACATCCACCCAGGGAGCCGGCTCAATCTCAGCGAACGCGGATGTCTCTCGGGTCAGTGGACCGTTGTCAAACAGCAGGTCACCGGTGAGAAGGACCAGCGGCAAGGCCGCGCTTCCTTCTGAAGGCACGTGCGGCGCCGGCGGCACGGGGTGCACGGGCGGCCTGCGGTCATCCACCATCACGCCCGTGTCCGGGATGGACCCCGGAACCGCGCCCTGATACTCGGGCACCGCGCGCGCAATCTGACGCGTGACGTCCTCGACTGTTTTCACCCCGGGATCTCCGCCGAGGGCTTTCAGCAAGGCCGCGCATATCTCCCAGTCCGGACGTGCACCGCCCATGGGGTCGATCGCCTTTGAGAAGAACTGGATGCGACCCTCAAGGTTCGTGAACGTTCCCTCGCGTTCGGCAAAGGCCAGCGCCGGAAGGACCACATCGGCACGGGCCGTCAGTTCGGACTTGGCGATATCCTGAACTACCAGGAACGGCACCGTATCAAGCGCCTTGTTGACCAGCGCCGCGTCCGGGAAGTTGGCCAACGGATCAGTGCCCATCAAATACAGAACCTGCATGTCTCCCGCGAGCGCCGCCTGAAGCATCCGGGTTGCGTTCATACCGGGGCGCGGAACGGGGAGCCATCCCGGGCCGTGATCGGGCACGGCGCCGAGGTCATACGCGCCGCGTGTATTATTGTTCGAATGCAGCAATCCGAAGCGGGCCCCCGGAACGGAATCCATCAGCGCCCAAAGCGCCTTGACGATGTCGGCGCCGTCCGTTTTCCGGGTTACGCGTGGACCGGCCACGAGTACAAACCCGCCCCTCAGGTCAGCCGCCAACTCCTGAAGCGCGTCAGGTTGAACCCCGGTCAGGCCGGCCCCCGCAACGCTTACATCCGCGGCCCCGAGCATCGCGGCCAGGCTCTCCAGAAGCAGTACGTCCGCGCCGGCCTGATAGCGGACAAGACGGTCCGCGAAGCCATCCGCCTCGGAGCCGCGTTCATCGATGATGATGAGCCTGGTGCCGCTGAAATGCGCATGGTGGGCGCGGAGCCAAACCACCGGTGCCTCCTCACGCGCATCGCAGGCGAACAGCACGACGGTCTTGGCGCGCTCGATCTCTTCGAGCGGAAGCCCGGTGCCGGGGATCAGGGACGATGGGAAAACGGCGCCCTCGCGGTGGTCGATGTTGTTTGTCCCGACCCCGTCGCGCGCCAGTCGTTGGAACATGAAAATGTCCTCGTTGGACACCTTCTGGCTGCCGAGGAATCCGATCGACTCGGCGCCGTGCGAACGCTTCGCCGTTTCCAGCGCCTGCGCGACAGAGGACAGCGCCTCCTGCCACGAAATGGGCACCAGCCTATCGCCCCGGCGCCCCATCGGCGTTTTGAGCCGATTGCCGCTGTTGACGTAATCGAGGCCGAACTTGCCCTTGTCACAGGTCCATGAGACATTGACATGGACGTTTTCGCGCGCAACGATGCGCACCAGTTCGTTCTGCCGCGTGTAGTTGGTGATGTTGCAGCCGACGGCGCAGTGAGGACAGATGCTCGGCGTTGCGTCCATCTCCCACGGGCGGGCCACCAGGCGGAACGGTTCGCTTGTCAGCGCGCCGACGGGGCAGACTTCGGTCGTGTTGCCGCTGAATTTGCTCTCGAAAGGCCCGCGCGCGAAGGTGGTGACACTGGTGGACGCGCCACGTCCGAAGAAATCGATGGCGTGGTCGCCGGACCATTCCAGTCCGAACCGGATGCACCGCTGGCACTGGATGCAGCGATCCATATCGCGCGCCACAAGCGAACCCATGTCGTAATCGACAAAATGCCGCTTTGTCTCACTGAACAGGCTGTGCCCACGTCCGTGGCCGAAGGCATTGTTCTGAAGGTCGCACTCGCCACCCTTGTCGCACGTCGGACACTCCAGCGGGTGATTGGCGAGGAGAAAACTCACGATGCCTTCCCGCCAGCCGCGAACTTCGACGGACGATGCGTCCACGACCATCCCCGGCGAGACCGTAGCCGTGCAGGAAGCGACCGGCTTGGGGACCTTCTCAACCTTCACAAGGCACTGCCGGCAGCCGCCAAACGGCGACATGTGCTTGTGGTAGCAGAACGACGGCACATCGACGCCAACGCTTCGGCACGCCTCAATGAGCAGCGTGCCCTTGGGAACGCTGATCTCCTTGCCGTCGATCACGCAGGTTACCATCTCCACTTGTGTTGTGGTTTCTGTCATATTACCGTGTCAAGTCAGAATCCTGAGAGCGCGAATCAGTGTGCCAGGTGCAATTCAAACGGGCAGTGGCCTTCCGTGATGTGGCGGTCGTAGTCTTCCCGGAACTTCTGGATGCTGGTTCTTACCGGCACAAGAGCGCTCTCACCCAGCAGGCAGAAACACTTGCCGTCCATGCTGTCCGTCAGCTTCAGAAGGAGGTCGATATCCTCCTGGTTCCCCTTGCCCGCCTCGAAGCGGCGCAGCAGTTTGTAGAGCCAGTCGGTGCCTTCCCTGCACGGCGTGCACTTGCCGCAGCTTTCGTGACGGAAGAAGTGGATCAAGTTAAGCGCTACGCCCACCATACACGTTGTGTCGTCCATCACGATGATCGCCGCGGAGCCCAACATGCTGCCGGCGGCGGCGACGCCCTCGAAATCTAGCGGCGTATCCAGCGCGTCCGGCGTCAGAATGGGGGCGCTCGCCCCACCCGGTATGACCGCCTTCAACGTTCGCCCTGGCCGGAGACCGCCCGCGTAATCATCGATCAACTGCCGGAGCGTGATCCCGAACGGCGCTTCGTAAATATCGGGCTTCTGCACGTGGCCTGAGATGCAATAGAGCTTCGGGCCCTTGCTCTTCTCCGTGCCGATGCCCGCGAACCATGCGGCGCCCCGTTCGATGATGTGCGGCACGCAACACAGCGTTTCGCAATTGTTGACCACCGTCGGCGCGAAATACAGCCCCTTTGCCGCCGGGAAGTACGGAGGGCGTAGGCGCGGATTGCCGCGCATGCCTTCCAGCGCTTCCAGCAGCGCCGTTTCCTCTCCGCAGATGTATGCGCCCGCGCCGCGATGGACCGCCAGGTCGAAATCCCAGCCGGTGCCGAGGACGTTTTTACCGAGGTAGCCCTTCCGGTATGCCTGGTCGATGGCGAACTCCAGGCGCTCCGCGGCCAACGCCATCTCGCCGCGGATGAAAATGTAACTCTGCTTCGCGCTGATCGCGTACGAAGACAGGATCATCGCCTCTATGCACTGATGCGGGTCCCATTCCAGAAGCTGCCGGTCCTTGTACGTTCCCGGCTCCGACTCGTCCGCGTTCATCACAACGTATCGCGGAATGCTCAAATCCTTCGGGATGAAACCCCATTTTCGCGCCGCCGGGAATCCCGCCCCGCCCCTTCCCCGCAACTGCGAGTCGGCGACCTCCTTCATCACGTCGTCTGGCGACATGGTCTTCAGGCCCTTGCGCGTAGCAGCGTATCCGCCCCGGGATTCATAGACGTCTATGTCCCATGCGCGGTCAACGAAGCGGTTCTTGAGCAGTACTTGTTCGAATTCAGGCATATCAGGAAACGATGAACGATGAGAGATGAACGCCGGAATGGCCGGCGGTTCACGTCCCTCAGGCGTCATCCGAAAGATCATGGTTGTCGTTCAGGCCGGTGCCGGCGGCGGGCGTGTTTTCCCGGCCGACACTGGTATACCGGGTGCCGCTTGCCAGGCCCTTGTAGCGCGGGTCGTACGCGCCGGCAATTTCACGCCCGAAATGCCCGGTCTTGCCCCTCAGTTCGTCGATCAGCGCGTCGGCCTGTTCAAGCGTCAGGTTCTCGACGTAAAGATCGTTCACCTGCATCATCGGAGCAGTCCCGCACGATGCGAGACACTCGACCGGCACCAGCGTGAACTTGCCATCCGCGGTCGTCTGGCCCGACTTGATGCCCAGCTTATTCTCCAGATGGTGCAGCAAGGCAATGCCGCCGCACAAGGCGCAACTCAGTGTCGTGCAAACCTGGAGGACGTGCTCGCCTACGGGCTGTTTGGCGTACATCGTGTAGAAAGTGGCGACGCCCTCAACCTCCGTGGGGTGCATCTCCACCATTCTGGCGATTTCCAGGATGGCCCCGTGAGTGACGTAGCCGTGGTCGGCTTGCGCCACAAACAGCGCCGGCAACAGCACTGACTGCCTGCGCGGATAGCGGGCCATCAACTGGACGATCTTCTGGCGCGCCTCATCGCTGAGAGGCCGCATGTCCGGCGATCGCTTCGTCAGTATCTGGATGGGTGTGTGCCCGGTGGTCTCCGTCATCGGTCCACCTCGCCCAGAACGATATCGATACTTCCAATGAGGGCGACCACGTCCGCGATCATCCGTCCTTTCACCATTTCCGGCAGGGCCTGCAGATTCACAAAGGATGGCGGCCGCACACGAACCCTCTGCGGGCGTCCGCTGCCGTCACTCACAATATAGAAACCGCACTCACCCTTGCTGGATTCCACCGGAACATAGGCGTCGCCTTCGGGCACCGGGAATCCGGCCGTAGCGATCTTGAAATGATGGATCAGTTCCTCCATGCCCATCATGATCGTGTCCTTGGGCGGGCGCCGGTATTTGTCGTCGCTGATGTTGATATCGCCGCCAGGCATGCCGTCGAGCACCTGATGAAGGATCTTGACGCTCTCCCGCATCTCGGCCATGCGGACCTTGTACCTTGCATAAACGTCGCCGGCCTCTTCCACGCAGACTTTGAAGTCCAACTGGTCGTAGATAAGATACGGGTTGTCCTTGCGAAGGTCGTGGGCCACACCGGCCGCTCGCAAAACCGGCCCGGTCACCCCCAGGGCAAGAAGCCGGTCGGGGGCTATATATCCGATCGACTGGGTCCGTTCGAGGAATATCTCGTTGTGGGTGAGAAGCGCTTCATAGTCATCGATCTTCGCCGGAAGCGCGTTCAACCACTCCTTGCAGCGCTTCTCAAAACCCGGGGTGAGGTCCGCGGCCATGCCCCCGACGCGGGTGTAGGAAGTGGTCATGCGGCCGCCGCTCAATTCCTCGAAGAAGTTGAGCACATCCTCTCGGTCGCGGAACGCATACAGGAAGGTGGTTGAGGCCCCGAGGTCCATTCCGCTGGTACCGTACCAAACCATATGTGACGCGAGACGCTGGAGTTCGCTTACAAGAACCCGGACGTAGGCGCATCGAGGGGTGATCTCAATGCCGCACAGTTTCTCAACCGATTGAACGTACGCGACGTTGTAGATCATCGCGCTGAGGTAGTCCATGCGGTCCGTATACGGGATGGCCTTGTGGTAGGTCTTGGCCTCCATGTTTTTCTCGAAGCCGGTGTGCAGATAGCCCATGTGCGGGATGCAGTTGACAACGGTTTCGCCGTCAAGCTCCAGCACCAAGCGCAGCACCCCGTGGGTGCTCGGATGCTGCGGACCCAGGTTCAACGTCATCGTCTTCTGAGTCACGCTGCCGGGCGTGCCAATCTGCTCTTCGAGAATGTCGGTAGGCATGGTCTGAATTCGTTTCCCGTTTGGCCGGGCAAACTCGGTGGTCCCTAGAATACGTCCGTCACGCTATCGTACAACTTCACAACACCAGGGCCTTGCAGAGGGAAATCCCTGCGCAGCGCAAAATACGGCCATCCCTCGGGCGAGAGTATGCGTCGGAGATCCGGATGCCCGGTGAAGACGACGCCGAACATATCGTAGACTTCGCGCTCAAGCCAATTGGCCCCTTCCCACACCTCGGTCACCGTCGGGCATTCGCACGGCTCTGCGGAGACACCCACCTTCAGGCGCAGATACGAGTGCGAATCCAGCGAGTACAGGTGATAAACCACATCGTACCTGGGGTCGCGATCCAGAAAATCCACGCAAGTCAGGTCGGCGAGAAGCACGAACCTGTAGTCCACGGCGTCGCGCAGCCACCTGCTTACAGGCACGATCGCATTGGGCGCCACACGCAGGCACGGCATGTCTACGCCCGGCGTAACCTGAAGGATGGAACCCGGGAATTCCGCTTCCAGGCGACCGGCCAGCTGCTCCAGCGCCGTATTGTTAGTAGTAGATTCGGTCTGCATGCTTGTTCCGATGGTTTACTCCCAACGCGAGCCTTTGCCGATTTTCTCCTGCAGTTTCAAGATGCCGTAAATGAGCGCCTCGGGGCGCGGGGGACAACCGGGAACATATACATCCACGGGAACGATCTCATCCACGCCCTGCAGGATGGCGTAATTGTTGAACATGCCGCCGCTGCTGGCGCACGCGCCCATCGAGATGACCCATTTCGGATCCGGCATCTGGTCGTACACCCGCCGCAGGACCGGCGCCATCTTCCGGCTCACGCGGCCGGACACGATCATCAGGTCGCTCTGGCGCGGCGACGCCCGGAATAATTCCATGCCGAATCGTGCAAGGTCATAGCGCGAACTGGCGGCGGCCATCATTTCGATCGCGCAGCACGCGAGGCCGAACGTCACCGGCCAGATGGAGTAACGGCGCGCCCAGTTGACGAGCTTGTACAGATTGGTGGTGAGCACCGTTTCCTGAACGTCATCGCCGTCATCGAGGCGAATGATCGTCCCGCGCGGAACCTGGGCCCGGGGATCGTCGCGCATTTCCAATCCGCTGTTGTTCGGTTCTAGTCCCATTCGATGGCCCCCTTCTTCAACATGTACACGTATCCGACGAGAAGGATTGCCATGAAAATGCCCATCTCCACCAGGCCGAACCGCCCAAGGCTGAATTGCCCGGCGTGAGCGCGGAGCAAGATGGCCCAGGGATACATGAAAATGGTCTCAATATCGAAGATAATGAATACCATTGCCACGACGTAGAAATGGACGGGAAACTGCTGGCGAGCCGCGCCGATCGGGTTCATGCCGGACTCGTAAGGCATGCCTTTGGCTCTTGATGGCCGACGCGGGCCTAGAAACACGCTGACACAGATGAATATCCCCGCCAGCAAGGCAGCGAAGAGGAACAGCGCGAGGATAGCGGGAAACCCCGTGATGGGTGGTGGTTGCGTCACGGCCGGTCAGTCCTCCATAACTCCTGGCGCTCTAACAAGCGACGAATACCGCGCGGAACCGACGTCCCGCATCGTTTACAACCCTCGAAAGCGCCGTCAGGTTTCGCCGAAACCGCGGTCATTCCAATGTGAGCGTCACCTCACCGCAGTCATTACAGTAGCACGATCTGATGACTCCCGCGGATTGTGATCCGCCCGACTCGCCCAACAGGACGAAACTCACCGGGTTACCGAGGGAGTCATGAATGCGGCCAATGAGGATCATCTCGCTGGCGCACCGGGGACACTTCGGCCTCACCCGCCCCCGAGTGTTTATGTTGATCGGCGGCTGGGACGGTGAATCCATTATCCTGGTCCGTGATCGAGCAGGAACGGGTTCGACCGCGCCTCTCGCCCGATGGTCGTTTTTGGCCCGTGCCCGGGGTACACAATCGTGTTTGGGGGTAAGGATAACAGGTTTCGCCGTATGCGGTCAATCAGCGTGAGGTGGTCCTGCCCCGGCAGGTCTGTACGCCCGATACTGTCGGCAAAAAGCGCATCTCCCGTAAACACTATCCCGGGCGCGGAGTATGCCACACCCGCGGGGCTGTGTCCCCTCACGTCCAGCGTGTCAAACTCGATTGGCCCAAACCTGAGCGTGCTTCCCGGGGTGAACCATTCATCCGGCGGCGGCGGTTGTGGTACGGTGAACCCCCAAAGCGTGCAGAATTCCGAAGCCAGCGCCCACAGATCCTGTTCCCCGTCCGGGGCAAGCACCGGCGCTCCAAACGCGTCCGCCACGTCATGCGCCGCCACGATATGGTCGGCGTGCGCGTGTGTGATGAGGACAGCCAGAACGCGAAGGCCCTGTTCCTTCGCCCGCGAGACAATGCGGAGGCCCTCAGAGCCGGGATCGATGCACACCGCGTCCCGCGAGTCCGGATCGCCGTAGAGGTAGCAGTTCACACCGAGCGGCCCGACGACCAGGCGCTCGAAGAGGATGGGTTCAGCCATTCTGGAGTTTGCTCCAATCCAACGTCCCGGTGAGGACCGCGCGCCCCTCCTCTGTGGAGACGCCGCTGATAACGAGCGCGGGATATACGGTCGCGAAATCGAACGAACGGGTGACCGGTATCGGGAATGGCAATCCGGCGGCGGTTACTTTATCCGAGACGAATTCGATGCCCGCGACGCCCACGACACGCGCCTTACCGGTGGCGACGATGCTCACCGGGAGAGCGCCGAGTACGGCGTATCTGCCGGAAATGACAATCTGGTCGGGGCGAATTACCACAGAGGCGTCAGAGATCGTCCCTTCGTCGTCCACCATTTCCGCGAGGGAATTCGCGGTGACGTAAGCGCGCGCGGTGGTTTCTTCGGCGGTTTCGACCGTGCGCTTCCCACGGTCAACCTTCACGTTTCGTGCGCTTACGAATATCTCGTCCAGTATGAGGCCGGGTCCCGGCCGGACGTTCACACCGTGAATGTCAACCCGAGCGATCCGACCATCCTGGAGACGCTGGAGACTGTCCCGTGACGTGGAAACATCGTAGCGATCGGCCGGCCCAAGATGCCGGATGGCAAGCGTGCGAATCGTCTCCCGTACCTTCCGGTAGGTTCCCGGGGGGGCGCAGCCGGCGAGGCTGAGCGCCGCGACGGCCACAATAGCGATTCGAAGTTTCATCGGATCCCGAGGCGCCGGACAGCGGTCAACAAGCCGAGGATCGTCTTGCTGTCGCGAAATTCACCGCGGTCGAGTGCCGCGAGAGCATCGTGCCATGGCATCTGGACCACGTCTATGAACTCATCGTCATCGCATTCGGCCGTCGCGGGAGACAGGTCCTGGGCCAGGAAGAACCGCTGCAGCTCGCTGGTGTAGCCCGGCGAGACGTATCCTTCGCACAGAAGCGTAAGGCGGGCCGGGGAAAGGCCGAGCTCCTCGGCGGTTTCCCGGGCGGCGCAATCTGCAGGATCTTCGTTTGCGCCCATGGTCCCGGCGGCGAGTTCCAGGAGAATTTCACCCGTGGCGTGACGGTACTGTCGGACGAAATAGACGACATCTTCGTTGCACGCCACGATGACCACCGAGCCGCGATGCTCGACAATTTCCCGGAAGGCCTCCCTGCCGTTCGGCAAAGTGACAATGTCCTTGTGGACGTTGAGCGTCTTGCCGGTGTAAATGGTCTCACGGCGCACCAGGGTCTCGAGAAGGTTTTCGCTACTCACAATTGGCCTCCCGCCGAAGGTTCATCGCCAGAATCCCCGCCGCGGCAGCGGCTTCGTAATACAGCGGGTCCTCGGAGCGCCCCCGCCCCATCGTCTTCCAGGCCCGCCAGTCGTTTTCGAACGATTGCAGCGCTTCCGTCGCGCCTTCCACAATATACCCCGAAATGCGCGGGCCCGTTTCGGCGCAGAGCGAGCACCATGCCTCCGCGTACCGGGACGCGAATCCGGCCGGCCACGCCGCCGAGAACGGGGCGGTCGCGACGCGCGTAAACACCGTGCGCGTATGATGGCTGATCCCGGTGTGGCGGCCCCGAGCCTCCGCGCCGCTCGCGCGAACAACGCCGATGGGGCGACCCTCCAGTGCGGCAATGGCATTGATGGCTTCACCCTGCCGGACACCGCTGAAGCCCCACTTCGTTCCCGTGCCCACGGTGCCCGGCCCCGGCGTCACGATGGCGAAAGCCGCGCCGCAGGCAATCCTGGCGGCCAGCAACGCCGAATGCACGTTCACCGCCTCCAGATCGCCGCCGAACGCTTGCCCCGCCGTGATGACCGAGCATACGAATCCGCCCGAGCGCAGGTCCATCATGAGGTCGGAGTATTGCGCGGGCAGCGCGGCCTCATCGGAGACAGTGAGTGCAATGCGACCCGGTTCACCCCGGGATCGCAGCCCGGCGATTACCGCGGGAACCTGGCTCACGAGTTCACAACAGACCACCGGCATACCGGCCAGTGAATCGGCCGTCTCGATCGCGGAGTGGAATTCCGATGCCGGTTCCTCCACCGCGAGGAGCGCCATCTGATGCGGCGTGTACCGCAGTTTGACAATATGGCCGGTGGATTCGCGGGACTCACCCGGGTCCGAATCACGGGCGATGATGAAATGCACGCCGCCGGATCCAAGCGCAAGGTCGACCGCAGTCGTGTTGAGGAGGACGCGATCGCCCTCGGCGATGGTTCCGACGAGTTCCGGGTAGCCAACGGCTTCCGCCTCCGTCCCGTCGTCCAACCGGCAGAGCGCCCGGCTCAACCCGGACCGACCGGCGCGGATAGAGACCACGGACGCCCACGCGCGGTTCATATGCGCCGTGGACCGGATTGGCGTCTCATCCTGGTCAGGCATCGCTTACCCGCTTGTGCTCATCAGTATCTCGCGCGCGACGGAGTTTATCACGGAGCCATCCGCCCGGCCCTTCGCCGCGGGCACGGCATCCTTCATCACTCGGCCAAGGTCCGCGGGTCCTGTCGCTCCCGTGCGATCGATGGCGGCCATAACGAGCGCGCGGATTTCGTCCGCGGTCATCTGCGCCGGCATATAGGCGCCGAGGATATCGAGTTCGGCCTGTTCGCGATCCGCCAGGTCATCGCGTCCCGCCTTCCGGTATTCCGCGATGGAATCCTTCCGCTGTTTCACTTCTTTCGCGACAACGCGGGCCTCGGTTTCTTCGTCGAGTTCACCCTTGTGGTCGATCTGCGTGAGCTTGAGGCTCGAAATCAAGAGTCTTATGGTATCGCGCCGGACAGTATCTCCGGAGCGCATCGAGGCCTTCAGGTCATCGTTCAGGCGTAGAATGAGAGGCATGTGGTACTCCTTTCGCGGGGTTTGAGCCGCCGTGTTATGATAGCACCGCTCTGCGCTCGTGTCTTGCGAGGGGCAGCGCATCCGCTTCCGGGCGGGGGCAGTTTCGCGCGGCAAAGGAAGAGTCATCATTCCTTAAGGCCGGACATCACGATGCCCTGGATGAAATATCGCTGCCCCGCAAAGAAGAGGACGAGAAGCGGGATGAGGACCATCACCGATCCGGCCATCAAGAGGTTCCAGTCGGTGCCCCGGATGGTTTGAAACGTTCGCAGACCCAGTTCCAGCGTGTGCTTCTCGGTGGAATTCAGGTAGATGAGCGGCCCCATCAGGTCCTTCCAGGAACCGATGAAAGCGAACAACGCCACGGTCACGAGCGCCGGCCTGCAAAGGGGCATGAGTATCCTCCAGTATACCTGGAGGAAACTGGCGCCATCGAGGCGCGCGGCCTCATCGAGCTCGCGGGGAAGGGTCAAAAAGAACTGGCGCAGCAGGAATACGTTGAACGCACCGGCGAAATACGCCGGCACGATGAGCGGATAGAACGTATCGATCCAGTGAAGGTAGCGGAACCCGATATAGGACGGAATGGTCGTCACGATCCCCGGAAGCATCATGCTCGCCAGAAGCAGCACAAACAGACGGTCGCGCCCCGGGAAGCGCAATCGCGCGAAGCCGAAGGCAACGACCGACGACGACAAGGTCGTTCCCAGCGTGCCAAGAACCGCAATCAGGAGCGAATTGCGGAAGAACAGCGCGAAGGTGACATCGGTACCCTCGATTTTCCAGGTGCGAACATAGTTTACCCACTGTGGAACCGCGGGGAGCGACCACGGATTCTGCGCAATCTCGGCGCTGGTCTTCAGCGACATGACCAGCATGAGATAGAACGGTGTCAGCGTAAGAAGGGCCCCGACACACGCCACAACGAAGAGCAGGACGGACGCACGCTTTCTGACTCCGCGCTCGGACCCGCGTTTGCCTGCGGGCTGCGCCGAGGGGACTATGGGACGGGCTGTGTTCGAGGCGTCCATTTACTTCGCCTCCCCTCCCTCGTAGTGAACCCAGCCCGAGAGCCTTAACTGCAGGAGCGTGAAGGCAAGGGTGATCAGGAAGAGAACCCACGCCATTGCGCTGGCGTAACCCATTTTCAGGAATTGGAACGCATTCTGGTAGAGGTAAAGCACATAAAAGAGCGTTGCGTTGTTCGGACCGCCTCCGGTCATGACGAACCCCTGGGTGAACACCTGGAACGATCCGATGACGCCCATTATCAGTGTGAAGAAGATCGTCGGGGTGAGAAGGGGCAGTGTCACGTTCCGATACTTCTGCCACGTGCTGGCGCCGTCCACCTCGGCTGCGTCGTAATACGCCTGCGGGATGCCCTGCAGGCCCGCGAGGTAGATGATCATACCGCCGCCGATTCCCCACAGGCTCATGACGATCAGGCTGGCAAGCGCCGTTTTCTCGGAGCCCAGCCAGTTCACATAGCCCTTCACGGGGTCGGTCAGGCCCATCGCCTTCATCACGGGGGTCAGGCGGGCGGCGTCCATCAGATAGTTCACCAGCCCGCTCTCCGGATTGAAGAGGCGCAGCCAGATCAACGACGCCGCCACAGCAGACGCAACGGCCGGGATGTAGTACAGGGTCCGGAACACGGACTGCCCACGAATCTTCGCGTTCAACAGCAGCGCCAGGCACAACGATCCCGCAACGCCGAGAGGCACGGAAAACAGAGTGTAGATGGCGGTGACGCGCAGGCTGGTGACAAACCGCTCGTCTGCCGCCATTTCCTGGAAATTGCCCAGCCCGACCCATTTCGCGGGTCCGATGACGTCCCACGATGAAAACGCGAGAAGGAGTGATACCAGCATCGGGCCGAGCAGGAATATGACAACCCCCACGATCCAGGGCAAGATGAACAGGAAGCCCGCCCGCTGTTCCGCCCGGGAGCCCATCAGCCGCCCGGCCTCCCGATCGGCGCGTGCGCCGGCCATGACCCACCACACGAGCCCGCCGGTGACAGCAAGGAGACCCGCGAGGCCGAGCGGCCAGTTCAGGTTGGAGTGGGCCGGAGGGTTGTTCAGTGAATCCAACATGGCCTGCGCCTTCGGCAGGAACGCCTCCACCGCCTTCTCCGGAGTGATGCTCCCATTCCACACCAGTTCCAGTTTCGGGTTGATGATGCCTTCAACCTGCGACCAACTGGCGTGAATCACGTCCAGGCGGACGTATTCCACCTCTTCGATGGTGAGTTTCCGATTCCGCGGTCGCTGCCCGTCCAGCCAGAGCGGCGACGCAGCGATATTCGCCAGCGCAGGCTGCGCCAGGCCGGTTTGGGCGAGGCGCGAGAGGCCGGGCTTGCCGGCAAGGTATTTCAACAGGTTCCAGGCTTCCCGCGGATGGCGCGTCGCCGAAGTCATCGCGTATCCCGACCAGCCTGTTGCGACCCCCCGCAGTCCCGTGGGGCCCTTGGGAAATGGGGCGATGTCCCAATCGAACCGGTCTGCGATCTCCTCGCGAAAGCGCGGGACCTCCCAGATGCCGGACATATACATCGCGATGCGGCCCTGGGCGAACAGATCGTGTGTGCTGACACCGGAAGCCTGGAGGTCGGTGGAGGACGGCGTTACGTTGTACTTGTAACAGAGGTCCTGGGTGAGACGCATGGCGTTCAACACCCGCGGGTCGTCATACAGCAATTTCGTCGGGTGGAAGACATCATCCACGAATGCCCCGCCGGCAGAGAACACAAGGTTATTCATCGTGTTGCTCGGCCATGCGCCGGAGTAACCGTAAACGGTTCTCTGGCTGCCGCGCGCGGCCCGATGCGTGAGCTTCTGTGCAGACGTCAGGAAATCGCGGTGACCCCTCTCCGGGTGGGGCCGGTAATCCCACGACCAGGACTCGTCCGGGTATGGCACACCGGCCGCATCAAAGAGGGCCTTATTGTAATAGATGAGGCCGATCGGCGCGATGTCACGCGGCAGTGCGTAGAGCTTCCCGTTCTGTGAAAACAGCTTGACAAGCTGCGGATAGTACTCGGAGAGCCTGACGGCGGGATCCCGTTCGACAAACGGCATCAGGTCGAGGAGCATCCCTTTCTCCGCGAACTGGGCGAACTGTGAGCCGCAGAAAATGACGTCAGGGGTCAGCCCGGCGGCCTGTTCTATGAGCAGTTTCTGCGTGTACTCGCCGCCCGCCGGGACCCTCTCGCCGCGCACCGTCACGCCGGGGTAGTCCCTTTCGAACGCCCGGATCGTATCCTGAAGCGCCTGGATCTCCTTGAAATCGCCCCAATACCGGAACCTCAGCGCCACCTTCTGCTCGTCGGCCCTCGCGCCGAACGGAGACAAGGCGAGCATCACGAGCATCGGCACGGCCGCGCGTAACCATATCTCGCAGCGGCGACGAAATCGGCTTCGGTTAGTCATCAATTGCCGGCTTCCCGGGTTATCACAACGGCGACATCACGGAGGACCTGCGGTGTCGCGATCGATAACGCGCCGTCCTCGGCGACGAAAACCCTGTTCTTCCGCAACGGCCTGCCCGCCTCGGTGTCCCACCAACGAACGGTGCACCCGCCGCGTTCCAGCCCCGGAACCTTCAGCGTCCCGGAAACAGGCGTGTCCGTCCGGTTGTAGACCCACAAAACCGCGCAGGCACGGTTCGCCTTGCCGGCGACGCCAAGCCGGTATGCGTACGGATCCAGCGTGATGGATTTGAGGCAAACCCAGTCTTTGCCCGTGTTATCGAGCCTTATGTCGTGCCGGCCGGCAGGCACGGGAATCTCCACGCCGGCGTCCACGTCCATGTCCTTGTCGCCGGCCGGGAAATCGCGGGTGGAAAGAGGTGCGCCATCAAGTGACAGGACGATCCGGGCTCCGGCTTTCGCCACCTGTCCGATCCGCACCGAAAACGTGCCGGGTTTCGCATACTGCACGTGGAACGCCGCGTAAGGGAACAAGGCGCGGTGGGCGTCGCCCTGCAGGAAACGGGGCATTTCGGCAAGTCCCCGAACGTCGCCCGAAGGCGGCGCTATGAAGTCGGTCTGCTTCGCCGCCTCCCATTCGCCGCCGGGGCCGAACGACAGCGGGCCACGGTCATCCGTCTTCACGGTCGCGGCCACTGCCTTCAATCCGTGCATCTCCGCGAGACTGCTCCACGTCGCAAACGCCGCGGCCGATCTGAATATCGGAAAGAGGTTGTTCACATCGACGATGTGCCAGTCCCAGAACTGCGCCGCGCCGCTCGACTCGGACATCAGGCTGCCCCACAGGGCGCGACGAAGGAACGATGTGACATCAACGGAAGCGCTTCCACCGGGACCGATCTCGCCGAAAAAGGCGGGACGATCCGGCGGGAGCCCGTTCAGGCGCGACACGGCGGACAGGGGGTCGGATGTGTAAACGTGGGGCTGCCAGTAGTCCAATCGATTGCCCAGGATCTTCGGATCCATGCTGAAACTGCTCGTAACGAGGTGCTTGTACGGATCGTGTTGGCGAAGGAATGCCGCCATGTCGTCGTGCCAGGCCGCGACGACCTTTGGATCCCCGCTTCGCGCGGCATCGGTCCACTGAACCTCGTTGAACAGCTCCCACGCCATGAGGCTGGGGCTGTATCCCCACCGGGCGATGATATAGCGGTACTTCGCCTTCGTGAGGGCGATCGCCCGGGCGCTGGTGAAGAATTCCTCCGGCTTTGAAAGGAAACCGCCGTTAGCCACGTTCCACGGATTGTCCGCCCAGTTTGAATCTGTGCCGGTAGTGTACGGCCCGTGATGCTGGAGGACCAACTGGAAGAGCACGCCGCTCTTTTCAGCCGATGACACAACCGCGTCCCAGCGTCTGGCGACGCCGAGGTCCAGCGACCCGAACGGGATCGATTTGTGTTCCACCCAGTCGAGGTTCTTGCCGTCCCAATGGTCCATCCAGATACGCGCCCAGTTTTCG
Source organism: Armatimonadota bacterium (assembly GCA_036504095.1). Taxonomy (NCBI): domain Bacteria; kingdom Bacillati; phylum Armatimonadota; species Armatimonadota bacterium. The sequence goes on from DASXVS010000059.1 coordinate 29,472, forward strand.
CCCGCCCGTCCCATTTTGGCGAGCATCATCTCCACGGTGTCGGCTGAGGTAATCGTGTCCCACGCAACGTTGTTTCCGATGGGATAGTAGCCGCTGCCATTGTCCCTCACGAATCGGTGGGGATCGTTACGGTCCCGCCGTACGAATCCAGGCGTCGGGACGCCGCTTACAACGAAAGCCGAGCGGCTGAGGCGAATCGGATGGATGGCATTGCCGTTTCGGGTGACGCCGGTAATCGCGTGCCTGCCGACCTGCGCGGGCGTGAAACGTACGCGCCAGGTCATTCCACCGTCAAAAAACGCCGGGATCTTCCGACTGCTTCCGTCCGGCTGGCGTATGGCCGCGACGATGTCGTTCGCGGTGAAATCGAAAGGGTTGCCTTGAACGCCGGGGATCTCGAAACGGATCTCGACCCTCGCGTATGCGCCGGCAGGGCGTGTTGTCTTGCCGGCGGAGCGGGAGACGACAGGTTGTCGGGGCCTCGGGGGCACAGGGCTGGATGCCATAGACGTAGAGGGTGACAGTGCGCACAGCAGAGTGATCAGTGTCTTCATTCGTCGCTTTCGCAGCGCCGGCGGCATTCGCCCCTACGCGAATGTCGTACAAACGATGCCATACATTGCATATTGTGGCGATCCGGGGCCAAACTCAGAGGCTTTCCGCGAGTCCGGCCGGCGAGGCGTCCACGGTCATTGTGACAGCACCAGCGCATCGAGCCCGAACAGGAAGCCGGTGGATGCCGCGTCCTTTCCAGTGACTTCCACAACCAGAGGGTTGTCACCGGCGGCCAGGGTGACGGTTCCGAGCGCAACGGCCCCGGTCGGGACCACGTCGGGGCCATAGAAGTTCTGCTCCGCTCCCACGTTGATCGCGCCCAATTTGACTTGGAACTTGCCGTAGTCCTTCGCCCTGGTGAAGTACCCCGTCAGGGCATACGTTCCAGCCGTGGTGGCCGGAATGTGCAGCGTCAGCCTTGCTCCAATGGCCGTCGGCTGCCACCACAACTGCTGGCCGCCGCTCCAGCCAGACCCGAAAGTCGTCATTTCCTGGACGCTCACAGCCCCGGCGGTGGCCTGGGCGGCGCCGACAAGCGACTCTCCCTCGATAGCGTTCGGTATCTGGTATGGCGGCGGCGCCACATACGGGAGGAGGAGCGAGGGATCGGTTGGGAACGCCGGGAACGCGGCATGCGGCTCGGCTTGATACCAGTAGGCGACGCTGCTGTAATCGCACTCGGTGTCGTTATTGGTTCCGTGCTCGATGGTCACGCGGATGGAAGTGGCGAAAGGCTTGGCGTCCTCCACGTGCCAGCGATACGTGGAAACGCGACCGAGAGTCGTGTCCTTGATGATGCAGCCGTGATACGGGGCGGAATACGTTCCGTGATCGTAATACCAACCGCTGCTGAAATAGTCTTCCGTACCGGTGCCGGAGACGCTCGGAGTCGTCTCGCCATCCATGTACATCATCTCGTCGCCTTCGAGGAAGCCGAGGCCGGTTCCCTGGCGATTCTGCATGAAAAGCGCTGTGCCCACGAACTGTCCGCGGCCCGTGGCATCGAGGACGGTGTAGTTTTTCCCCCTTGAAGTGGGGTTCTCGCGACGCCATTGAGCGTGGAAATGGTGCAGGTCGCCGGGCAGCGAATCATAGGAGGTGTAATCGATGTTGTAGTAGAAAGCGTCTATGCGCTTCGTGCTCATATTGGTGAGCGTCCACCGGGCCGACTTGTGGAACGGCATCTCCCAGTAGCAGTTGTAACCGCCGCTCGTTTCGTTCAGCGGAAGCGACGTGAAATCTATCTGTTGTCCAAACCCCACCCCGAAGAAGGCGCCCACAGGAACTTCGACCGAGGGTGTGGTCTCCCCGTCCCAGTACATTCGCAGAACGCTCTGGCAGTGAAGGAGCAGGTCGGCGCGGGGGGCGATGGTGCACCAGAACCTTTGCAGGATGCCGGCGCCCTGCGCGTCGAATAGAGTGATGGTCTGCCCCGGATCGACGGTGCGGAAATCGGCGTTGCCGCCGGAAGTATCGTGGCTTCCCTGCTGCCTGGCGTGCCCGGTCCGCGCCTTGGCCAAACCTGCCAGCGGACTACCGAGCCCCGCCGGAGGTCCCGAAATGGACAGGGTTTCCGCTACACGCGCGTATGGCGCCGCTCCCAGCGGAAAGCGCGGGGTCATCTCGGCATCGCCAGGCATTTCGACGCTGAGGTAGTACGGGTGGTCGAACGTCAGTGCCGGTGGAAACGGGTTCGTGTCACCGAGCACGGTGGAATAGACGCCGCGGGCAACGGGGACCGTCTTCGTTTCCTGCCAGAGAGCGACGCCGCCTGCCGGTTGGTCATACAGACGAAAGGTTGTAAAATATCCCCCGTCGGACAGCGGCGATCCGTTTGCCGCGGTGATCCGCCCCTGAAACGGGACGCCCGCCGGCAGGTCGGCGTGAGCGACAAATACCATCGAAAGGGCAATGACGCCTAGAGCGGATAGACGGCGGATAAGTTTCATCTCCCGGGGCCTCCGAGGAAAGTGCCACCCGGCGCTTGCCGCGCCGGGTGGCGAAGCGCCGGCGCCCTGCCTGACCTCCTGGTCCGCAGGGCGCCGGCCGTTTGTTACAGGCCGCTAACCTTTCTCAGAATCGAGACGGCGTCCTCCAGCCCGATGATTCCGGCGGAAGTGCCCTTCACGACGTCGAGACGGAGCATGTCGGCTGATACGGCTGTCTGAAGTCCTCCGGCGACGCGGAGAGCGTTGACAGCATCCTGGCGGCTCAGCGGAACCGTTACCGCCGCGCTGCCATAGACCGCCACGTCGCTGATCTGAGATCCGGCCGGAATCGTGGCCTTGTACTGAACGTACCGACCGGCGACTCCGGTGAGGATAGAGGAACTGGTGGCCGCGTAGGTGGTGCCCGATGTGCCATCCGGTCCCAGGTACGGAAGAGCCGCCAGAGCGCCGAGTGTGTCGGCTGCCCGGTACTGGAGTTTCGCAGCGGTGGAGTTGCCACCGAGCGTGTCGGAGATCAACGTCAAGCCGGAGACGCCCATGTCGAGGACCCGGCTCTCGATCACGCCCGTCGTTGTGAGCGGCGAGAACTTGAAGTAATCGTAGTCGATAGGCTGCGTTCCGCTGGCCTGGTTCCACGTCTTGGCAAAGAAGCCGACGTACATGCCGGGCATCGAGTGCGAAAGCGTGAACGAGGTCGTTGGGGTGTAGGTGACACCGTCCGTGCTCACGGATCCGCTGAACACGTTGCCGGTTTTCCGGAGTCGCAGATAGTACGCGGTGTCGGTATAGCCGCCAACGCCTCCATCACCGTAGACGTTGTTATCGGCATGGAGCATGAAGATCGCGTCCTGGCGGTACGGTCCGTACGCGATGAGGTTTGTCATGTCGAGGCTGGCGTCCGGTGTGGGACCCGTCGCGGTCTGGATGATCGCCAGGCCCTGGTTGCGGTCCGTGTCACGGCCGTTGGGGAACGACACGTACGTTTCGAGCTCGAAGTCGCCCGTCACGGGGGTTGCGTTGTAAAGGATGATGCGCGGCTTCTCAAGCGATGTGCCCGGCGACCAAGTGTCGCAGGGGGCGGTGGCGTTCACGCGAGCCCACCCCGGGTTCTCCGTAAAGGAATACGTACTGGTTCCCGGGGGGGTATTGCTGAACAACCAGCCTGTTGTCGATGCGCTGAAGTTCTCCGTCACAGGCGTGCCGGTCCCAACGGTGGGGGTAACAACGCCGGGGATCGTCGTCATGTCGATGCCATTCTTGACTGTGGCGGCGGCGAAGTCGGCGGCGTTGGTGTCGCGGACTACACGACTGGACGCGGTGGCATATTGAATGCCGGCAGCGTGTATCACCGGCACGGCGGACGAGGTGGCGCCTCCTAGGAAGAGTCGCAGGTTCGGCGTGGTGACGCCGTCGAGCGCCGCGGGAATCTTCGGCTCATTCGCCGTGAAGAATGTGCCGGCGGTTCCGTCCGGCCCAACGAAAGTGCCGCCGGGGCCCTGAACTTGCGCCTTCATATTGGACGTGTTCGAGCCATCGGCGAACGATACCAGGGCGTCCGGGTGGCTTCCAGCCGGGATCGTGATGGTGAAGTCCTTCTGCCCCGCGGGGGTCAGGTTGGAGACAGACAGGTAGTTGTAGTCGTAGTTGATCGGCGCCTCGTCGGCCAGATCGTAGGACTTCCCGAGGAAGCCGATCTGTACTGGAACGAAATCCGCGCCGCCCGTCGCCATGCCCTTCGTATCGCGGTAGGCCAGCACACGCCAGGAGGGCGAAGCGGAGTCGGGGTCACGGAATGAAAGGGTTACCACAGTCCCCAGTTTTGTAACGCGCAATTGAAGCGTGTTTGAGCCGTAGTTGTAAGTGACGGGGCCGGGTCCAAGGTTGTTCAGGACGGTGTCCTCAACCGGGCCCACATCATACGTGTCGGAGAAACGGCGGGCGAGGCCGATGCCCATGAAGTCGTTCGGTCCCATCCACATCTCGAGTGCGGCGAAACGGCTCTGCTGGGTCTCCAGGTTGACTTCAGTTTCAATTTCGAAGTTGTTCACGTCCACGCCTGCGGGAATGTTGCGCAGGAGTTTGACGCCGCCGAACTTAATCGTGCCGGTGTAGTAATCCTGGGGCCAGCCAACCTTCATGCGGAAATAGCCGGGGCGTTCCGTGAGGGAATAGTCGCCGACCACAGTCGGATCAAGGAGGGTATAGCCGGAGTCAAATGTCCAAGCAGGGTCCAGAACGGTCGACGCAAAGTCGTCACGGAACACTTCCGTGCGTTTCAGTGAGACGTCGCCATTGCCCGACTGCGTCTGAATCCCGCCGGCATCGGCTCCAAACTCCGGGCCCGACGAGAGAAGCGTGGCGGTCAGGCCGGCTGGGTGGAATGTGGCGCTGATGCTGCGGAGGAATGCCGGGAGGTTGGCCGGGTTGATCGTGTCATTCCCGGCAGGGGGCGTCGCCGCGTCCATGAACAGCTTGTATTCGAGGTAGCGCTTTCCGGTCGCGTTGGGCGCCACCTGGGCGGCGTCATCGGTGAAGAACGTGGACGAGGTGCCATCGGGCCCAACAAAAGACCCCGCATCGGTGAGGGTGCCCGCGGCCAGGGTGTTACCGGCCCGCAACTGGTATTTCAGAGTTTCTTTGAAATTCGTGTTCAGCGCAACCGTTTGCCAATCCGCGGCCAACCCGGCATCGAAGACGTTGGTGAAACTGCCGGCCATGGCGCCGATCTGATTCACTTTCAAATAATCGAAATCATCGTCCTGATACTGCGCCGCGGAAGGGTTTGTACCGCCCCAGGAGATGGCCACGGGGCCCACCACCAGGCCGGGCCCGGCGGCCAGGTTCGGGTTCTTGAACCACTGATGGAATACCCACGGCGAGGCGTCGCTGTTTTTCACATAAGTGAAGAAGTAGGCCCCGCGCTTGACGACCCGGACATACCAGGTTTGGCCCGGGAAACTGGTGGACGTGTAGTTCAGGGGGTACCCGTTCACGTTCGGGTAAATCCGGGAGCGGCTTATCGCCCGGGCAACGGGGTCAACTGTCACACCCGCCACAATATAGAGCGTGGTGTTGTCCAGCGGGACGTCGGTCGCCTGGCCCACATCGCCGGCAGCGGGCTGGCCGATGTAGATGCCGTCCACGCGCTGGTTGTTCGTCGCGCGATCCTGGGCGATGGTGAACTTCGTCTCGGCGACCCAATCGCCGGTAAGGATCTTCTTGTTGATGGCGAACATGGGCGACTTCTGGCCCGGCAGGCCCGTGTTGAAAAAGTCCTGATTTCGCGAGCAGTGGAGGCGCAGCGCGCCGGCTGCAGGCGCCGTTGCTTCAGGCGCTGTGGGCGTGTCGGCCGAGAAGAGGAATTGCGAGGGGAAGGTGGCCAATTCGGCGTGATCGGCTGTATTGGGCGTTAAGAAGAGGTAGTTGGCAGACGCGCCGGCTACCGTTGTGTAGTTGAAATCGTCATTGATGATTGAGGCGCCAAGTGCCGGCATGACGCCGACCGCACCGGAAGGAGGTGTGCCGGTTGTCGTTTCCTGCATCACTTGAACGATGCCGTCCGAGATACCGGTCTGAAAGTCCGACTGGTTGGTGTGCGCAATGGTTGTTGCAGACGCGGTTCGGCAGGTCAGGAGACCCGCCACGCAGAGCGCTGCCACCGAGAATCGATGAAGACTCATTCGATTTCCTTTCATCTAAGGTCTTGCGTCTTGCTTGAGAGTACGAAAGTGGCGTCCCCGGAAAGGTCGCGCCATGACGCACTGGCCGTGGCGCGCCGGGAGATGATCCGCATGGCTGCCTGGATGGAGATCTTCCCCCGGGGTTCGTCAATTTCTTCAGGTGATTCGATGTCGCTTGTCAGATTGTTCGTCGCTCCGACATCGGGGCCAGCGTCACGGATTGGGGAAGCTGTATGCTCGGCCGGACGCGAGATAGCCGTCCGTTTCAGGGACTCCCCAAAGGTTCTTCTGGTAAACCTCCGGCAGAGTGTAAGCCTGCGCGTGGCCTTCGGCGAACACGATGTTCATCCTCCTGTTGTGGGTGAAGAAGGCGCTGAACTTGCCGCCGTTGCCTGCATCGGCGGGCAAAGCGCCGGTGACGTCGGTAGTCCAGTTGTAGGTCCAGGGGCCGAGGTCCGGGTTAGCGGTCCGGCATTCGATGATAACCATCAGGGAGGCGGGGGATTTGATCATCGAGGTGCGCCGGGTTCCGTTCTGCTCGTGGAAGAAGCCGCCATTGTACGCGTAACCGGAGGGCAGCCATCTCGATTTGTCGGCTTTGATGGCGGGGTCGAGAGCGTTGCTCTCATCCCCGATCTTCAGCGAAAAGGGAAGCAAGCGGCTGCCCGCCGCGAGTTGGGCGCGGTTTGCCGGACAGCGCCAGACGTCGATGCTCTTCATGTAGGGCGTGAGGGCGCGTTTCCACGTGTACGGGCTGCCCGGGTTGAAAAATCTATTGGCGGGATAGCACTGCTCGTTGTCATCCACGTACATCATCAGGCCCTTGCCTATCTGGTTCATATTCGACAGACATGCGGTAACCAGTGCTCGGTCCCTGGCCTTGGCGAAGACGGGGAACAGGATGGCGGCCAGAATCGCGATGATGGCGATAACCACCAGCAGTTCAATCAGCGTAAAGGCCCTTCGAATCATTCCAATGTCCTTTCCCTCCACGCGTGGAGGCAGCGGATATATAGAGCGCGAGCGGACTTATTCCGCTTCCGTAGAAGCACGGATGATAAGGCGCGGTGTCGTACGCACGTCCTGAGACGGCTCGGAGTAATCGGGTTCGAGACGGCGCAGCAGGAGCTCCACCGCGGTTCGGCAAATGTCGACCAGTGGCAGATCGACGGTCGTGAGTGGGGTGTCGAGCTGAGATGCCAGAGGGATATCGTCGAAACCGACGACCGCTACATCCTCCGGCACGCGAAGTCCGGCCCGGCGGAGCCCCATCATGGCGCCGATCGCCACCAGATCGTTGAAGCAGAGCAGGCCGTCGAAGGGTTCAGCGGTGCGCGCGATGGATTCTGCAGCCTCGCGCGCCCGGCTTACGTCGCCCAGCCTGCTCTCATAAGGAAAGACCGCGGGAGGCATGCCGTGCGCGGTTAGGGTGTCGCAGAATCGCTGGAGGCGCAGATTTCCCGACCACAGCATCAATGATTCGCTCGGGCAAAGGTATCCGATGCGCCGCCGCCCCTTCGCCAGCAAATGCTCCACCGCCATCTGGGCGCCGAGTCCGAAATCCGCCGTAACGCAGTCCACTACTGTGCTGGGATATCCGAAGATGACAACCGGGCAACCCATACCCTTCTCCACCAGGCGGCGCCCCTCGGTCTCGCGTTCGCTCCACATGATGATCCCGTCAACGCCGCGGGCGTACAGCGTCTCCAGAAGGGCATTGTCATCGAGGTATCGCCCAGCGTCCATGGCCATCACCAGCTCGTAGTTTGCGTCCAGCAGGAAGCCTTCGCAAAGCGTCGCCATTTCCGCGAAGAATGGGTTCTGGACGGGTCCGGCTGCCAAGCCGATGGTCAGACTGCTCTGGCGTCGAAGAGCCTGGGCCGCTCGATTGGCGCGGTAACCGAGTCGCGCCGCGGCATCGAGCACCCGCTGCCGGGTTTCGGTGCTCACGACGGTGCTGCTGCGGGCGCCGTTGAGGATGACGGCGGCCGTGGCCATATGCACGCCTGCTTCGGCGGCTACGGTGTGCAGGGTCGTTCTCTTGGCTTGTGGCGTAGAACGCTTCACGGGAACTCATATCCTCGCGGTTGGCCAATCCTTTGGTTCCGGCGTGGGCCCATCAGCGTGAAAGATAGCTAAACCGTGCGTAAACTGACGAATCATCGTCACACCAAAGGTTTGGCTAAATCGTTACAATGCATAATACACCGCGGCGCGATTATTTCCTACAAACAATCGGCCCGAATTTTATCAGGCCGATGAAGAGGAGCCGAATCCTCGCCACGTTCCGCGACGAGGATGCGCTGCCGGTTGCGCTCTATAAGACCGGTTGGATGCCGGCGGCCAGGCGATGTTACAATGAGTGACGGCGGGACGCTGGCGCGCCGGGCCGGCGCGTCCATATACCCTGCCGAATGCTCCTGTAGCACTTCAGGAAGGCCGCGACATGCGCAGTTCAGCCCATACTGTCGCTCCTGGCGTCGCTCTCAACCTTCGCCGCGTACAGCGGGAAAGGCGCCCGTTAGCGGGAAAGGCGCCCGTTTGCGGGGAAGAGGCGGCCCCCGGGCGTTGGCTCTCCAAGGGAATCCGGAGCCCGAAATGAGATTACATAAAGTGCCTTCGAGGGCGTGGCTGCGGTGGATCTTAGCCGTCCTGATCCCCGCGATAGCAATCGCCCTGCGCGCCGACCCCCTGTCGGCGGTCGCGGACAGATCGCCTTATGTGACGTTCTACCCCGCGGTCCTATTGACGGCGCTGTACGGGGGTGTATACCCCGGAGCGCTGGCGACCGCCATTTGCGCGGCGGCCGCAACACTGTGGACCTCCCCGGTTGGACGCGTCATCGGCTTTCGCGATCACAACGATATCCTCGGGCTAGCCGTCTTCGCCGTGAGCTGCCTGCTGATTTCGTGGGTCTGCGAGGCGATGCACCGTTCAAGCCTGAGGGCGCAAAATGCCACGGCTCAGTTGATGGTTGCGGAGGAGCGCCGACGGGCGAACGAGGCGCGGGAACGTTACGAACTCCTTGCCCGTCACAGTCGCGACATTATCCTGTTCGTTCGCAGAGAGGATGGCCGCATCGTCGATTGCAATGAAGCCGCGGAACGCGCCTACGGATGGGGACGCAAGGAACTCTGCTCTCTCACGATCCACGATCTCCGCCTACCTGACGACCGCCACCTGATCGAGCGGCAGATCGACGTTGCGGACGCGGAAGGTGCGCTCTTCGAGACGTTTCACAAGCGCAAGGATGGAACCACATTCCCTGTTGAAGTCAGTGCCTCGGGCTCAACGATGGGAGGCGAACGGTATGTATTCAGCGTGATCCGGGATATCACCAGGCGAAAGCGCGCCGAAGATGCCCTGCGTGAGGCCGAAGCCAACGTGCGGGCAATACTGGACGCGGCCGCGGAATCGATCTACCTGTTCAGCGTCGACGGCATTATCCTCAGCGCCAATCAGACGGCCGCGCGAAGGATCCAGAAAACGCCGAAGGAAATCATCGGCAGGCCGTTCACCGATTTTGTGTCCGAAGATCTCGCCGAGAAACGCTGGATTCCATTAAGACAGGTGGCGGCCACGGGCCTGCCTGTGCAGTTTGAGGATGAGCGCGAAGGGATCGTGTTCGACCACACGTTCTACCCCGTGTTTGACGAGGGAGGCGCCGTCCATCGCATCGCATCATTCAGCCGCGACATCACCGAACTCACAGCGGCCGAGGCCAAAGTACGTGACAGCGAACGGCTGTACCGGGCGATCGGCGAGTCGATCGACTACGGGGTCTGGGTCTGTGAACCGGATGGCCGCAACATATACGCCAGCGAATCCTTCCTCAACCTGGTGGGAATGACGCAGGAGCAATGCTCGAACTTCGGCTGGGGCGACGTGCTGCACCCTGATGACTCCGAGCGCACCATCGCCGCTTGGAAAGAATGCGTACAGACAGGAGCAACGTGGGATACCGAGCATCGTTACCGGGGCGTCGATGGACAATGGCACGCGATCCTGGCCCGCGGCGTGCCGGTCAGAAATGAGCGCGGAGAGGTCATATGCTGGGCCGGCATAAACCTGGATATCAGCCGGATGAAACAGGCCGAAGACGAGGCGAGACAGGCCAACCGCGCCAAAGATCAGTTCCTCGCGATGCTGGCGCACGAACTCAGGAACCTTCTGGCGCCCATCTCCAGTTCGGCGGCCCTCATCGAAATGCTCGAGGCCGAAACGGAGGCCGTGCGTGAGCCCCTGGGAATCCTGAACCGCCAGGTGCGCCACACCGCCCGCCTGTTGGACGATCTACTCGATATGTCGCGTATCAATCACGGGAAATTGGAGCTGAGGATGGAACCCGTGGACCTGGGCGCGGCCCTTCTAAAGGCCGCGGAAACGGCTCGTCCGCAGATGTGCGCGATGCGGCACACATTCTCGACCCGCCTGCCCAATGCTCCGGTATGGGTATTCGCAGACCCCACTCGTGTGGAACAGATCGTTGGAAACCTGCTTCATAACGCGGCAAAGTACACGGATCCGGGCGGGGAGGTCACGCTTGAGTTGTCAGTAGATGGCGAGCAGGCGGCCATACGCGTCCGGGATAACGGAAGCGGCATCGAGCCCGAGATGCTCTCCCGAGTGTTCGATCTGTTCACCCAGGAAGAACGGTCACAGGATCGCTCGCGCGGCGGGGTCGGTATTGGCCTCAGCCTGGTCAAAACCCTGGTGGAAATGCACGGCGGTTCCGTGGAAGCTCTCAGCAACGGGCCAGGGTCCGGCAGCGAGTTCATTGTACGCCTGGGAGTCCACGATCCCGGCGCCACTGCTCCCCTTCCCGCGCGGTCGCGGGCTGGAACCCGGGCTTCCAACATCCTCGTTGTGGACGATAACGTCGATGCGGCAGAATCACTGGCCGCGGTCCTCGAAGCGTGGGGGCATAACGTTGACTTCGTGCATGACGGCACAGCCGCGATCGAGGCGGTGCGCCGGAACCGGCCCGAAGTGGTGCTCCTGGACATCGGCTTGCCCGGCATGGACGGTTATGAAGTAGCCCGCCGCCTTCAGCTTGAGGACGGTGCGCCCATGCGGCTGATCGCTCTCACCGGCTATAGCCCGGAAAAGGACTGCAGCCAATCCCGGGATGCAGGCTTTGACGAACTCCTGATAAAGCCTGTCGACCTGGAGGCACTGAGCCGGGTGCTGGATCAGGGACCTCCCGCGGCAGAGCCTCAACGGCCGTAAGCATCCGGATCGGGGCGATCAGCGATTGCGGCCGTACCCTGGCCGTTCGCAACTCGCGGCCAATCTGGGCTATCATTGTACCAAGCGAACTGCTCTCCTGGCTTTGGCCACCGCTGTCACCCGGCGTCATATCCCATTCTGCCAATGGGTTCCCCGGGCAGGCGCCGGCGATGGCCGCTTGTGGACGCGGACCCATGGTCCCGCGTTCGCCGGCGCCATCCGTGATCGAGGTCTCCGCAACATGCGGGACGCCCCTTCGCGCCAAGGGCTCCGTTTGCGATGACGGTCTGAAGATACCTGAACGTGAACTAAGCGATTAGTTGCGCGTCCGGCGTTGGTCGCGACCTGGCCGGTTACCGGCCTGGAGGACTACCGTTGCAGTGGCACGCTTTATACACCTCCGGTCTACAAAGAGGTCCGACGGTCCTCGGTTGTAGCCTACACCACGACTCCGGCGCGAACCCCCATTGCCGGGTGAACGCACTCACGCTTCCACCGCAGCCTGCAAATCGCGCCGCTGCGGCCGCCTCACATCGGCGAGCAAGGGCTTCCGTGACAGCCCCACACCGCGCCGAGCAACTCATCATCGTCACAGAGTTTTCCCCTGCGACGGGTCCGAGCGGGCCCGCCACACTCGTGGAGAAGGGAAGAGAATCTTGAGAAGACACCTTTGGGCCGTATTGGCCACTCTCGCCGGCGTTGCGCTCGGCGGCGCGTCGTCAGCGCAATCCTATCGAGTCTATTCGGCAGTGAGCCCGGCCGTGGTGCCCGGCAGCGCCACGACAAGCTACTCCGGTATGAACGTCAACCGGAACCCGGGCAGCCCGTATTACGGCTATCTGTACGTCTGCGACAAAGCGTCGACGACGCTGAAAGTGAAGATCTTCGCGCCCAACGTCCCGGGGCCCGCGGCCACCACATACACCGACACGGGTTTGACCATCGCGCCAACCGGTGCGGGCGCTACGGGGCCATGGGACGTGGAGATCGGACCGGATGATACCGTCTGGATCATGAATCTAGGCGGAAACACCATCCAGACCGCTCCGCCGGTGCCCCCCGCAGGGACGAGTGTCACGGCAATCACGCAGATCGACAGGGTCCGCGACACGCCCACCAGCGTGACGATCGCCCTCGGAGGGTTTCGCGGGTTCGGCGTGAAGGGGCCGATTACGGCCGCTCGTGTCTACATCGCCGAAACCTCCAGTTCTGCTTATCAGGTTTTCGACGTTGCCACCGCCAATCCGCTTACCGCGGGGACTCCGACCCACGTTTGGTCGAAGGTCTCTGCCGGCGGGGCTACCGCGATGAACTACGGTGTAGCAATCGATCCCGCCGGTAATTCGTACTGGACGCAGTCCGGTGGGTCCGCGAGTTGCCTCTCGAAAATGGACCCGGCGGGCAATGTCGATCCGAGTTTCTTCGCCAAGAGCCCGTCGTTTGCGGGTACGCCCACGTTGTCGGATGCCACGTTCATCCCGGATGCAACCGCGCCCGGCGGAGCCGGATACATCTTGATGAGCTGCCGTATCACGCCGAACGGTACGGTTTCCAACTCGAATCCGCAACGCGTGGGCGTGTTGCGGTTCGCCTTGGACGGCACCTGCCTCGATGGCTTCGGACCGGCAATGACCAGTTCCACTCCGCTATGGAGCACTGTGGATCTACGCGCGCGAGGCGCATCCAAATCGACCGGGACGGCGTCCAGCGCCCAGTACTGCGGGTTCGATGACGCCGGCAACTGCTACGTTGGTACGGACGACGGCGTCAATAACGGCCAGATCGTAAAGGTTCGCGCTACACCAGCCGCCTCCACCGGTCCGTGGGGCGACGTGGACGCAGACGGGCTCGTGACGGTGGCCGACGCGAACCTGGTGGACACTTACATCGTCGATCCCACCTCCCTCTCGATGGAGCAGCGGGAGCGCATTAAGCGCTACGGTGACATCAACGGCACCCAAAACGTCTCTGTCGTCGGTGACGGCGTCGTCGACATGAACGATCTGCTCCGCATCGCCCGCGTCGCCGCAGGGATTTTGGACCCGGGAACCGCCGGTGCACAGTACCCGCACTACGGCGATGTGGACAACGACGGCAAGGTAACGATCGCGGACGTGGTCCACGTAGCGCGATACCTTAACGGATTGGACGCCGGGCTGAACAAAGCCCCCGGAGTTGGCGATGTTGCGCCCACAACCCAGAAGGTAACGTTCGGCGACGGCCAGATCACCACCGCGGACAGCCTCCTCATTCGCCAGAGGGCGATGGGTACCGAGGTCAACCCGCCCGCCTATCGGGACTACTGGCCGATGATCCAGGGCGATCAGCACCAGTTCACCGACGTCAATCATCGCTCCGGCGACGCACTGAGCCAGACCAGGTTCGGAACGTCCGCGGGAACGAGCCCGCTCAACTACGCGTTTGAGCCGAGAGGCTACACGCTCACCGAAGTTGCCGGCGACGACGGCGCCAGCCTGGCCGGCGTCTTCAAGGGCATCAACGGCAGTATCTATGCGCTCTATGTCCAGTTCCCCTACTTCTCCGCCCAGCGGATGGACTTCCAGTCTCCGATGAAGGTTCTGGACGTGACGCAGCTCACGCCTGGGGCGACTTGGACCGGCGACCTCACCAGCAAGATGAGCCTCGGGCAGCGCCCGGTGCACTACAAGGTGACCGTTCTGCGCGTCGGCGACACCTACACCAATGCGGCCGGCGCCTACCAGGCGTCCACGCCTATCGCCTCCACGTGGTCGAAATCGGTTTCCGTTCGGATTGATATCGCGGTTCTCGGAGTTCCCGGAAGCCCGATGGAGATGCAGCAGGCCGTGTTCTTCGACTTCGCGCCGGGCATCGGGGTAGTGAGACGCGGACAGGCCCCGATTCAGGGGATGGCGGCCCCAACAACCGATCGCCCTCTGCTCGAGCTCGACCAGACGGCCGTGCGCGGCATCACGTACAACCAGACGACGCCTGCCCCGTAATTCGGGGTCGGCATCGCGGCCTTGACCGGCCAACTACCGAGCGGGGGCTTGCCAGATTCTTGGCTGGCCGGCCCCTGCTCACCAGATTGTGGGGCCGACCGGGCTGTCGCCCGCACGCTTCACGATCTGCGGCGCACCGGATGCGGCGAAGCCATCGGGGGATTTAGGAAAAGCAGCCAAGCGATATTGTGCTCAAAATGTGCGTGGGAAGTGGTATAATGAATACGTATCTGTTGATTCGCGCAGGCACGTGGCGCCTTTGCAGAGGCACTCCTCCCGAAGCCCCCTTGTCGCGGCGTATCCCCATCTCAATCAAGTACGCCTGAGAACGACGCAGGAACCGTGCGACCCTGTGCCGGTCACGAATCGGATGATCGATCCATTCGTGGCTTTGTAACGTGAATTCCTATGAGCATCCCGCGGTCACGATATTCCCTTGCCCTCGCGAAAGCCTGCATCGACGCAGGCCTTGTTGTGCTTTCATGCTTCCTCGCTTTCTACCTGCGTTTCGAAGGACACGTTCAGCCCTCCTATGTCGCCCTCGGACTGCGGTGGCTGCCGGTTCTGGTGGCCTGCCGACTCGGAGCGATCGTCGCGGTAACCCGTTACCGCCTTCAGTGGCGCTCCACGGGCGTAGGTGAGCTCATTTACATCGGCATCGCGATAGCGCTCGGCAGTTTCGCATTCGCCTCGCTGCTGTATACGAGACACGTTCATGCTTATGGAGTCAGCCTCCTTCTACTCGAGGCCTTCCTGACCATCAACCTGATGATTTGCGTCAGAGTCGGCACGCGCGTGATTGTCGGCTACCACGCGCGACGCCTGGAAGGCAATGATGAGCGCTGCAAACGTGTACTCGTCGTGGGGGCGGGCGCGGCTGGGGAGCGCATCGTCCGCCAGATGAAAGAGGACGTACGCGCGAATCTGCTCCCGATCGGCTTTCTGGACGACGATCGATCCAAAGCCCATCGCCTGATCCACGGGGTGCCCGTCCTCGGGAATATTAGCGACATCAAGTCAGTTGCCGCCGGGCGCGAGGCCGACCAGATACTCATCGCCATCCCGTCTTTGTCGGGGGCGGGAATTCGCGATATCGTGAGGGCGTGCTCGGGAACCCGGGCCGAACTCACGATCCTCCCCTCGCTGCCGCAGCTTCTCGCCACGGGTTACTCCACGAATGGCATCCGAAAAGTGAAGGTGGAGGATCTTCTCGAACGGTCGGCGCTGCGTATGGATATGGACGCGATCGCGGCATATACCGTGGGACAACGAATTCTCGTTACCGGCGCCGGCGGCTCCATTGGCAGTGAGTTATGCCGCCAGATCGCCCGTCTGAATCCGGAATCGCTCATCCTTCTGGACAACGGTGAGAACAGCCTGTTCTGGATTGAACACGAATTGAGGAACGAGCACGGGTTTCACGCCGCGATGGTAATCGCGGACATCAGGGACCGACACCGGTTGGAGGAAGTGTTCCGCAAGTTCCGCCCGACGGTGGTGTTCCACGCGGCGGCCCACAAGCACGTGCCTATGATGGAAGCGAACCCCGGCGAGGCGGTAAAGACGAACGTATTCGGCACCGTCAACCTCGCGGAGTTGTCCATGGAATTCGGCGTTCACAAGTTCGTCTTCATTTCCACGGACAAAGCCGTCAACCCGACAAGCGTTATGGGAACGACGAAACGCGTCGCCGAAATGGTTGTACAGAGCTTGGCGCAACGCATCGAGGCCGCATGCGCCGGCGTCGGCCCCTCGCAGGCGTGGGGATTCGAGGCGATCCGTCCGGACCGTGTCAAGACTGCCTTCTCAGCCGTCAGGTTTGGAAACGTATTGGGCAGCAACGGGAGCGTGATTCCGACCATGGAGCGACAGATCGCCAAGGGCGGGCCCGTTACGGTCACGCATCCCGAAATGACGCGGTACTTCATGACGATCCCCGAGGCAGTGCAGTTGGTCATTCAGGCCGGCGGCATGGGCGTGGGCGGCGAGTTATTTGTGCTCGACATGGGTAAGCCGGTGCGCATCATGGACCTTGCCTGGAACCTGATCCGCCTGTCCGGCCTAGTGCCAAACGTGGACATCAAGATCGAGATCATCGGAACGCGCCCCGGCGAGAAGCTGTACGAGGAGCTCTTAACCACAGAAGAAGGGACAAACCTCACGCGCCACGAGAAGATCAGGACAGCCAAGGCGAGCGCCATTGACCATCGTACTCTCGGCGATGAGCTGAAGCGGTTGTGGCAGGCCGCCCACGAAGGCGATCCCGAATCGATCAAAGACGTGCTTTACGCGTTGGAGCCCTCCTACGACAGACACGGCGCGCTCAGATCGGCCGGCGTCGCGCCGACGGCTCTGCGGAAGGCCAAGCCCGCCGCCGGCAGGGGTCTGTTGTCACAACCGGTGTCCGGCGGCGATTGAGGACGTCAGGGCTTTACACACAGAAAGAATGAACCGGCGCGCGGGTTACTCCCAGGCACAAGCCGGCGAGGATTTTACTTTTGGATACGGCTGCGAAAAGGATATACCTCTCCTCCCCGCATATGGGTGAAGAAGAGGAGCGATTTGTGGCGGACGCTTTCGCCACCAACTGGATCGCCCCGCTGGGCCCTCACGTGGACGCCTTTGAGGCGGAACTGGCCGGCTACGTCGGCGTCCGTGGCGCAGCGGCGCTTTCGTCGGGAACGTCCGCCGTCCACCTCGGCCTGAAGCTGCTGGGCGTCAAAAAGGGGGACACGGTCTTCTGTTCGTCGCTCACTTTCGCCGCGAGCGCCAACCCCATCGTCTACGAAGGCGCGACGCCGGCGTTCATCGACTCTGAACCGGGGTCATGGAACATGTCGCCCGCCGCTCTTCAACGGGCGATGCAGGAAGCCGATCGCGAACGGCGCCTGCCGAGCGCCGTCATCATCGTGGATCTCTACGGTCAGAGCGCCGATATGGATCCGCTTCTCGCGATCTGCGAGCGCTACGGTGTTCCGGTCCTCGAAGACTCCGCCGAGGCGCTGGGCGCAACCTATCGGAACCGCAAGTGCGGCGGCCACGGCCATATGAGCGTATTCTCGTTCAACGGCAACAAGATCATTACGACATCAGGGGGAGGCGCCCTCGTTTGCGATGATGTGGACGCCCTGGCAAAGGCTCGGTTCTGGGCCACGCAGTCGAGGGACCCGTCTCCCCATTATCAGCACACCGAGATCGGTTACAACTACCGTATGAGCAACGTGTGCGCCGCTATTGGGCGCGGACAGCTCAGAGTGCTGGATCAGCACATCGAAAGCCGCCGCGCGGTCTTCAGCCGCTATGCTGAGGCCCTCGGAGGTCTGCCAGGCCTCGGCTTCATGCCCGAATCCCGCTTTGGGAAAAGCACACGATGGCTCACCGTGCTGACACTTGATCCCCGCGAAGCCGCCGCCACCCCGAGCGAGGTGATGAATGCCCTGGCTCAAAGCAACATCGAGTGCCGGCCGGTGTGGAAGCCGATGCACCTGCAGCCGATTTTTCAGGGCTGCCGCTACTATCGCCACGCCGCGGAGCTGGACGTGTCGGGAAGAATATTTGAAACCGGCCTTTGCGTTCCTTCAGGCTCCAACCTCAGCGCCGATGACCTGAATCGGGTCATCGCCGCGCTCAGAGCGGCCCTCGGAGCGCCGGCCCTGCATACGAGCCAAGCGGCCGGCAACCAACCCGCCCTGCGCCTCTGACGGCGGCGTCAGGCTTTCAAATTGATAGTTGCGACAAAGCGCCGGCAATAAGCCAGTCCACGTGGGCTGTCATACTGCCGGCGCTTTGTCGCATTGTCATGGCGGTCAGCAACTACCGCCAAGCTTGAATGACCGTCACTGTTTGGCGGGTGAGCCGCCCATGGCGACCGTGGGCTTTGGGGCACCGGCCGGCAGCGTCGCCTTCCACTCGGCCCAGAGGTCCGCAATCGCCTTGTTGGTCTTCTGCTTCCAGATATCGTCGGAGTAGGTTCCAGCGCGCATCGCAGTGTTCAGTTCCGGCACCAGGTTCTTGTCATATTTGGCCTGAGCCCAATCCAGGAACTGGGCGCCAATCTGATAGGCCTGGGGATCGTTCGGCACACGGTCAGCCGTGAAGTGCAGGGCCTTGCTCATCGGTTCATATCGGTAAAACCGGATGTAGTCGTCCACTGCTTCCACAAGCCAGCCAGGATTGTTGCCGTGGTAGTTCTGTATCACGTGGGTCATCTCGTGCACCACTGCGCCGTAGTCATCCGGGTGGCTCCGGAAATAGGCGGCCGAGAAGAAACAGCCGTCGCCTGACGTGTAGGCAACGCCCGACATCTCTCGATAAGTCTGGGTGAACTTTGATGGGGGCGTGACACCATCGGAATGCAGATAGGCGGAAATGAACGGGTAGTAGGCCTCGCAGATCGCCTTCGCGCGTCCCGCAAACCCGGCAAGGTCCGGAGCGCCGGTTGTGTCGAGCGTGATCTCGGGTGTATCCTTTTCCAGTTTCGCCTTAGAAGCCGCCAGCGCCTCCGCGGACAGAGCGGGCGGCGAAGGGGGGGTGACGGTCACGCTGGCCGGACGCGCGGGAAGCAGAACGACGCGTGTCGCGGTGAACGATCCGTCGTCCTTGGCGGCCCCGTAGACACCGATTCGGGCGTCCACTTTCAGGTCCGCCCGTGACGCTTTGCCATCGGGGATGCGGTCGATGGTCGCAGTAGCCGGTATCGTCACCGTCACGTCCCCGCGGCGGCTCGTGAGGGTGAAGACGTCGCCCTTGATGTCTTTGATCGTGCCCGAGCGGTCGGGACGCGTGAATCCCGCGCTACCCGGGCCAGCGGGAGGCGTCACCGGGGCGGCCTGGAACGCTTGGGAGGCGCCTGCGGCAAGCAGGAGAACAGCCCCGCAGGCGACAACAGAGGACAGATTGGCATGGCGATGATTTGTACCGCAGATGTGGTTGAAACGCAGCTTGGTAATCAACTGACCTAACCTCCATTCACAGGGGCGCCCCGATCCCGGGTGGCCCGATTGGGGTTGCGCGCTCTGCGGAGTGTTCAAACTCCGCAGAGCGCAAGTGGATCAACGTTTGGCAAGCGCCGCGATATGCTCCGGCAAGAGGGCCTTGTCGTAAAGCCGGAAGTCTGCTATGTCTCCCGCGTAGAAATCGCGAACTGGTGCGCGAGCGCCCTTGGTGGCGATGCACAGGGGGTCAGATGACGTCGCGATGGCGCCGGTGCCGTCTGCGCGGGCAACGGAGACCCCGTCCACGTAGATAAAGATGTTCGCGCCGTCGTAGGTTGCCGCCACGTGATGCCATTGGCCGGCGGTGGGAAGCGCACATTCCGCCGAGCCCACACCGCTGAGTTCGAACAGCAGTTTCCCCTCGCTGGCCGTGAGGCGGAACTGATTGTCATTATTCCCTTTTTGGACGATGCGGTGATTGTCGTTCCAGTTTGCGGGATGGATCCAAGCGGAGAGTGTGATCGCGTCCGTCGGATTGAGCTCC
Organism: Armatimonadota bacterium; assembly: GCA_036504095.1. NCBI lineage: Bacteria > Bacillati > Armatimonadota > Armatimonadota bacterium. Next base: position 49,344 of record DASXVS010000059.1, read on the forward strand.
GCGCGATTCGGCACGATCACGGCGTCGTTCGTCCCGTTGAATGACAGCGCGGCGCCATGCGGACCTTGAACCTCGGCCGGTGCGCCCAGCACTCGCAGGACGATTCCCGGCACCGTTCCCTGGGCGTTATCAAGCCCCGGAAGGAGCGCCAGAATCGGTGTGGCGGGGGAAAAGGCGCGGCCGGCGGCCATCGCGATAGAGTTCGCGTGTGGGGACGTGTCCTGCACGCCGTTGACGCTAAGAGAATAGGACTGGCCGGCTTCCGGCGCCGGGCTCACAGTGATGTCCACGCTCCGCCCGTCCCCCGCGAGCCGGGCGGTGCGAACGGTCAGGCCTTCGATCTTGTACAGGTCCGCGTTCGCTCCGGAGGACGCATTCACCGGCTCGGAGAATGTGACCCGGATGAGAGGTGATCCCGCCGCGGAAGTGATCCCCGTCACCGTCGGAGGCGTACGGTCATCAACTTTGTACGTGCCCGATACGACAGGGCCCGCCGGCTTGTTTCCGTGGAAGGCGCGGGCGCGAATCACGGTATCGTGGCTCACCCGGATGGGCATCTGATAGACGGCGGAGGTGGCGACGGGATCGGAGCCATCCGTTGTGTAGACGAGCTTCGCGGTAGAGTCGTACACGGACGGCCGAAGGGAGACCGACATGGTGTCGTTTGAGCTTCCGCTCGCCGGGCTCAACTCAGGGGTCGAGCCGGTTGTGCCGAAGGCGTCATAGAGATACTGCGCCGGTTTGGCAGCGTCGTTCGTGCCGGAGGCGGCGGTGACGGCGAAAACCCTGATAGCCGGATTCTTTGGCAGTGTGAGCGTCTTTGCGCCGGCAGGCACGTCCAGGCCATAGCGGAAGACATAGGCGTACGCGTAGATGTCATTCCCCCCCGCCGCATTGTGGCGGTGCGTCGCGTAGAACGCGATGGGGTCCCGTTTGATGTAGGCGGGCTGGAGTCCATAGATGCCGCCGTCCAGAAGCTGAAGGCCCGGCGCGCTCGCCGGCTTTTCCCAGATCCGGTTGTCCCACTGGCCGATGAAACCGCTCCAGTCCTGGACCGATACCGGTATTGCCTTTCCTCCGGCGACAAATGTGTCATGCGTGTCGCCCCCGAAGGCGGCGGCCAACACGTACACTCTTGTCATTCCACCGGGCAGCTTCACCGTCTGGCCGTTGCAGGCCAGGGCGGTCTTGGCGCCGGGCGATCTGCGGGCCATCTGGAATTTGACCCCACCCGATACGAACGTTCCGGGGAACATCTCAATGGGGAAGGTGTGGCCCTTGCCATCGAATCCCTTGGCGTTAGCCTTTCCGTCATATCCTGCTGCCACCACGTCGTAAGGGATAGCAAGCGGTTTACAGACGGGCATTGTGAGGCGCGCGGCGGGCTTGCCGAGGCGGATCGCGAACGCCCGCGGGTTGTAGGCGCTCATCTTGAGGCTCAGCGCGCCGCTCTTCAGGTTGGCGGGGCCGATCGTGCGCTCCTGGCCATTGACTTCGCGGGCCGAAACGATCGGCGCGGCCGCGGAGAGTGTTACGGAGACAGGCGCCCCGCTCAGTTCCTGCAGGCGAACGATAACGTCATCGCTGTCTTCGGCCTTCTTGATGGCGGTGATGGCAACTTGGGTTGTATTGACCGTGAACAGGGAGAATGTGCCGCCGAGCTTGCCCGCGTGGGCCGGCGATTGGAAGGCCACGAGCGGCTGGTTGAGCCGCGCTGCTTCCCAGGGCGTCTTGCCCTTCCAGCTGCCATTGTGACCCTCGAGGGCGTAAAGAACGCGGTGAGTGCCTACGTCCTGAGTCGCCTGGTCCGGGTAGGACCTGGCGCCAGGCGTTCGGAGCAGAGTGAGCCGCAGGGTGTGGTCGTCGGGCTTGTCCGAACCGAATTTCGAGTCTTCCAGAACGGACACGCCATAGCGGCCCGCGGCATCGGTGAGGTCGAACCACTCGTGCGAAACAACTTCGTACTTCTTTTCGTCGTCGGTGGAGCGCTTAATGGTCCCCATTCCGAGGTTGTAAGTGGCCATCTCGTTGGACACCGCCAGCGGGAACTCGGTCTTAAGCGTCGTCTTCCGCTCGTTCCAATTGATGGTGTTGTCAAACTCCACGCGGTTGCCTGCTCCGGCCGCGGCGAGGCGAATAACCTGCACGAATTTTGAGCCGCTCGTGTTGCGTGTTACTTCAAGGGCGACCCGCACGGGACCATTCTCAACGACGCGTACCTTGGCCGGTCCCGACACGTAGCCGATAGACGGAGCGCTTTGATCGCGCCAGTCCATATTCCAGGCCGGCCACTGATCGGGCTCTTCAAACCTCAACGCGAGGCGCGCCGGCCCGGCGAGCAGCGGGCGGCCGTTGGCCTTATCCGTGATCTGCTCAACGTCTCCGCCTGCATTCAGCGTGACCTTGTATCGATTGTTCTGCAGGACGCCGCTCTGAACACTCAGGCCGGTAGACATCACGCACGGTTTGGCAGAAGGGCGAACGTCGTAGGTAACGAAGCCGACGGACGGGGCCTTGGCGAGAAACAGTACTTCCACCGTGCCGCCATCGCGCCCGGCAACCTGGGAGGGAACCTCAACGCCGCCCGGGCCGTACACGCGAACAGCCGCCGGCGCCTTGTCAAAACGCACCTTTGCGTCTACCACATCCTCGCGGGCAACGGACAGCGGGTTGTACACAACCACAGAGACGCCCTTGGCGCGCGTATCCATCGCGCGGATCACAGCGCCCGCCCCATCGCTCAGCGCGCTGGCCGAGTGATTCAAAGCGGTCACTTCATCGTTCCAGGAGAACTCGTAAGCCTTCGGGATGCTCGTGCCCGGCAGGATGTCGTGGAACTGACCGCCGAGGATGAGCCGCCACGCATCGTTCATGTGCTGCTGAGGATACTTCTCCGCACCCAGCCAGTCGGCGGCGACGGAGGCGCGCTCCGCGGAGTCCGCCAGAAGCTCGTTCTTGCGGTTCCAGCGCTTCATGTACGCTTGGGAAGTGAGGGAACCGGCGGAGTGCTGGGTCAGTTCCAGGTCGCCCTTATACGTGGGCAGCTTGGAAACCTGCTTGGGGGTCAGATCGCGGAAGATCTGGTCGGACGGGGAAGCGACCACGGTTACAGGGCCGGTCCCGTTTACACTCTTTTCCATCCACTGGGCGGAGCTCTCCGCGGGGGCGCCGCCGACATCACCCGTTCCATAGTAACGGAAGTCCACGAAAGCGCCGGACTTCTCGCCAATCTTGTTGATGCGGTCCAGGATAAACTGGCTCTGGCTGAGATCCTCGTTGACCCTGGCACTGTAGGAGCCGGCATCGAGGGCGGAAGTGACGAACTTGCCGTCCGGGCCATACCAGTTGCCCACCGTGAACGGAATGGGATACGGGAAGCCCCAGGTGAGTTTCTGGGTGGAAAATCCCTTGATCCCGCAGTGCGCGAGAATGGACGGAAGGGAGGCAGGGAATCCGAAGCAGTCCGGAAGGATGAAGTCGATGCTCGTTTCGCCCATCTCTTTCGTAAAGAAATGGTTGCCGTAGAGAAGCTGGCGAATGATCGACTCGGCTGACGGAACGTTCACGTCGTTCTCTTCGACAGAGGATCCCGCCACGAACCAGCGCTTCTTCCGAATGTACTCTTTGACCTTGGCGAAGTCCTTCGGATAGTACTCTTTCATCATCCGGTAGCGGTTGGAACCGGAAAACGAGAAGATGTAGTTCGGATACTTCTCGAACAGCGCGAAGTTATCCTTCATCGTGTTCGGGATGTATTCACCGATCGTATCGAGATAGCTCCATCGCCACTGGGTATCGAGGTGTGAATAGCCGACCTCATAAAGTACCTTGTCCGTCGCCGGGTTGTAGGCGGAACGGGCGCGCGCACGCTGGGCAGCGGGCTGGGCGGCATCGCAAGACGCCGCTAACGCCAGGCCAATCACGGCCAGAGCGAGATGATTCCTCATGACTGCACATGTCTCCGTCGAAGCGTGTTGGTCCATGTTTGGACCAACGGGAAGTTTTGAGCGGCACTTGGTACCGCTTTGGTCAACGTTATACTATTACGGAGCGGCTACCCGTCAGCAAACCGGGGCGTCCCGGACCAGGAATTTCGCCGCAGACGACACCCGAGAGGCAGAGGAATGGCTTGCGAGCACAGTTTTCAGTTCCCGTTAGAGCACGGTTTACATGCTCGCCCGGCTTCGGTCCTGCGGGACGCCGCGGATGCACATAGCGCTGATATCCGCTTTATCAACCATCGCAACGGCATCGAGGCCAACGCCAAGAGCGTGCTGTCGCTCATCGCGGCGGACGTACACCTCGGCGATCCTTGCTCCATCATCGTTGAAGGCGATGACGAACGGTCCGCTTGCGATGCGCTCGCCGCCTTCCTCACAGACGTCTTCCCGGGCTGCGACGAACCGTTGCCGGCCCCGTCCATCGATGAGTCCGGAACAGCCCAGCCGCCCCGCGTTGTCGCATCCAGCGGCGCGACTTTCATCCGGGGTCTTTCGGCCTGTCCCGGTGTCGTTGAGGCGCCGGCGTTCGTCCTCGAAGCGGAGCCCCTGCCGGACGTGCCGGACCGCGCAGACTCGCCGGACCGGGAGAAAGCCATATTCGACATGGGTTTGGACGTCACCGCCAGCGATATGGTGACATCGCTCGAGCGCGTTTCCAATCCCACCGAGGCCGACGTACTGAAGGCGCATCTAGCCATCCTGCGCGACCCGGAGTTCCGAGACCGCGTTAACAGCGCCATCGCCTCGGGCTGCTCCGCCGGCGGAGCGATTATTGACGTTCAGACACACTACACGACGGTATTGGGGACATCGGAAAGCGCCTACCTGCGCGAACGAGCGATGGACGTCCGAGACGTCTCTTCCCAATTGCTCCGCCGCCTGTATCCGGATGCGTCGCGCCGTGAAAGGCCGGCGCCCTCTGGGCCGCATATCCTCGTTGCACAGGACCTCACCCCGTCCGAGTTCCTGTCGCAGGACAAGGCGCTCATCGCCGGAATCGTCCTCAGTGAAGGCGGAATCACCTCCCACACGGTGATCCTCGCCAGGGCGGCGGGAATCCCCTGCGTTGTCGGCGCCCGAAACGCCCATCGCCTGGTTTCGACCGGTGTTCCGATGATCCTGGACGCGCGGCGCGGCTTGGTTTTGCCGGAGCCTCCCGAGGCGGTCTCCCGTTACTACCGCCTGGAGCAGAAGCGCGCCCGGCGGCGCCGCGAACAACTGGAAATCCACGCCGGCGCCCCAGGCCGGACTGCCGACGGCCGTCCCGTCGAGGTCTCCGCCAACGCCAGCAGCGCCGAAGAAGCGGAAGCCGCCTTCATGGCCGGCGCGGAGGGCATCGGCCTGTTCCGCACTGAACTGCTCTTTATGGACCGCTCCCAGCCCCCCACCGAGGAGGAGCAGTTCACGGTTTACTCCCGCCTCGTCACCGCCGCGAAAGGGCGGCCGGTGATCATTCGAACGCTCGATGTCGGCGGCGACAAGCCGGTACCCTATCTCTCTCTGCCCGAAGAACCGAATCCATTTCTGGGATACCGCGCCGTCCGGTTCTACCCGGACCACGAGGATCTGCTGGCGACGCAGTTGCGGGCGATACTGCGCGCCGCGGCCCTCGGACCCGTACGCGTGATGGCGCCGATGATCTCCTGCGTGGAGGAAGTGCGATATGTGAGGGCTCTCGTGGGCAGGGTTGCCGAGGGTCTCGTTGCGGCCGGGCAGGCGCATGGCGCCGTCGAGATCGGCATCATGATTGAAGTGCCCTCCGCGGCGATGATCGTGGACGCGCTGGCCGTCGAGGCCGAGTTTTTCAGCATAGGCACCAACGATCTGGCGCAATACCTGATGGCCGTGGACCGGGGAAATCGCAAGATCGGGAAACTGGCGGGCATGCTGCACCCGGCTTTGCTCCGCACGCTCACCAAGATCGTGGACGACGCTCACGCCGCGGGACGATGGGTTGGCATGTGCGGCGAAATGGCAGGCGTGGAACGCCTCGCCCCGGTTCTGGTTGGCCTTGGGCTCGACGAATTAAGCATGGCAGGCCCCAACGTTACGGCGATGAAGGCCGCGCTAGGGAAATGGCGCACGGACGAGTGTCGCGCGATGCTCGAAGCAGCCTCCAAAGCGCCAACTGCGACGGATGCCGACGCCATCGTGACGGCATTCTCGCCGGCGGGTGAGAAACCCGGCGTCCTCGACGCGGCTATCGTAAACCTGGAATCCGAAGCACGGTCCCGCGACGAAGCCATCAAGGAACTGGTGGATCTCTTGTCGCTCGATGGCCGGATCGGCGATCCGAATCTCGTCGAAGAGGCGATCTGGCGCAGGGAAGACGAATATTCCACGGGAGTGGGATATGGATTCGCCATTCCGCACTGCAAATCCAAAGACGTGACGGTTAACTCAATCGGATTCCTGAAGCTGAACGAGCCGATCGAATGGCAGACGCTGGACGATGAGCCGGTGCGCGTCGTGCTGATGCTCGCAATCCGCGAGGCCGACCACGGCACGGAGCACCTCAGGATCTTCGCCCAACTCGCCCGAAAGATAATGGACGATGACTTCCGTGAACGGCTGCTCACGGAAAATGACACAGTAGAGTTGGTTCGGTTCATCCAGTCAGAGATAGAGTAGAACCGGGCCCAACCCAATGAACACTAAGGAGCACCCCCGATGGCATTTGAACCCCGGCGGCTAAAGCAGTACCTCTTGAGCGGCGTCTCGTACGCCATTCCGTTCGTCGCGTGCGGCGGCATTATGATCGCCTTTGCGCTGGCGTTCGCCCCCAAGGGAGCGAACAACGCGCCTGACCCGTCCGGTTCCCCGGTCCTCTCCCTCATCTTGAATATCGGCGTTGCCGCATTCACGCTGCTGGTGCCGGTCCTGGCCGCCTATATTGCGTACGGAATTGCCGACCGCCCTGGCCTGGTCCCGGGTATGGTTGGCGGCTGGATCGCAACCCACCTGGCGCCGGCCACGAAACTCGTGGCTATCACCGTCCCCGGGCTGAAGGATACGTATCAGCTCAAGCAGCTCACCCAAGCCACGATGGGTAACGGCGATTACATCAGCGCCGGGTTCCTGGGTGGTATCGTCGCCGGCCTCATCGCGGGATTCATCGCGCTGCAGATGAAGCGCATCAAGATGCCCCCCTACCTGAAGCCGATCATGCCGATCATGATCATCCCGGTTGTCTCTTCCCTCATCGTCGGTTTCATCATGTACAAGATCGTCGGCAACCCGGTGGCTGACCTGATGAACTGGCTCACCGGTTGGCTGGCATCGATGGGTACCGGCAGCCAATGGGTGCTGGCCCTGATCCTCGGCGCGATGATCGCGTTCGATATGGGCGGCCCCGTGAACAAGGTGGCGTTCTTCTTCGGCGCGGCGATGATTACCAAGGGCAACCCTTATGTGATGGGCGCCTGCGCCGCCGCCATCTGCATCCCGCCGATCGGCCTCGGGCTGGCCACCATCGTCGCCAAGAGATTGTGGACCGAAGAGGAACGGGAGTCCGGCATCGCGTCACTCGCCATGGGTATGATCGGCATCACCGAAGGCGCCATCCCGTTCGCGGCGGCGGACCCGGTGCGTGTCATCCCGACTATTATGATCGGCTCGATGACCGGCGCGGTGATCGCCATGCTGATGAAGGTCGGTGACCAGGCGCCGCACGGCGGCCCCATCGTACTGCCGGTGGTCATCAACCGCGGATGGTTTGTGGTGGCCATCGTCGTTGGATCGGTTGTGGTAGCCACAATCATCAACACGTTGCGCGCTATCGCGCAGAGGAAAGAGGAAGCGAAAGCATGAAGTATGTAGCCCTGACATCGTGCCCAACGGGCATCGCCCACACGTACATGGCCGCCGAACAGCTCAAGAAGACCGGCAAGAAACTGGGCCACGACGTGAAGGTGGAAACCCAGGGCGCCATGGGCATCGAAGACCAATTGTCGGCAAAAGACATCCAGGAGGCCGACGCGGTGATCATCGCCTGTGATCTGCCCGTCATCGGCCGGGAGCGCTTCGATGGCAAGCGGATTCTGGAAGTGCCGGTTCAGGAAGCACTGAAGAACGCTCCCGGCATCTTCGAGAAGGTGCTGGCGGTCTAGTTAGTCACCAACGTGTGCGCCGCTTCCTCCGGGACAGCGGCCGGCAACACAAAGCGAAGCCTCTCAACGATGGGTTGAGAGGCTTCGCTTTGTGTTGCCGGCCGATTCTTCTTAGCGGGGCTTAGAACCCCACTCTGATCGTACCGATGCCATACGGACGTGTCGTGACGTTGGCCAGGTTCCCCGTAACGGTGATCGAGCCGACCTGCTGGTGCTCCAGGATGTTCGTCGGTACGGCCGTCGTGAGAGGCTTCGGGAACGACACCTGCCCGTTCAGGGTTTGGCCGTGGTCTTCGTAGTATCGCAATATGTAGCCGCTGCCGTCTTCCGCGCGTTTGAAGGCCGTGATGATCGCGTTCGGCAGATCCGTGCTGAGCATGGATTTCTCCGCGCCCCAGTCTCCCGTGTGCACCGTACAGGGCATCTGCCGGAGGCCCAGGTTGAACTGATAGCCGCGGCGCATGGTGTCTCCCAGTTTCCAGTCTCCGCTGTGCGGATAGACGGAGTAATTGATGAGGTGCTTTCCCTTGTCGCCAACGGTGTCCGGGTTTGAAGTACCACGCAGGAGCGATATCCGCATCGTGGAGCCGTTGACATCCGCGCCATACTTGCAGTCATTGAGCACGGAAACGCCATAAGTCGTCCCCTGGCTCTCGTCCATCCATTTCTGCATCGGGATATCCACGTGGCCATCGGTGGGACGCTGGATCGCGTAGAACGGACCGTCCATCGTGGCGATGGGCGATGTGAGCGACGTCGGGATGATGGATTTGAGCAGGAGGTTGTAGTCGTTGAAATCGGCATTGATGCGGGCGTCCACCCGCGGGACACCGCGATAGATGAAGATGTCCTGCACGTAGGTTGAGGTGCCGTTCGGGTAAGTGGCCTGAAAATGCGCCCGCACCGGGCCGGTCTCGAGCACTTTGAAATTGGTCGCGGTATCGAGGTAGGTTGTCGTTCCGTTGAGGGAGATGGACCACGCGCTGTTGCCCGAGTTTTCGCCCAGCACTACGAGGCGAAACGCCTTCTGGCCGGTGGCGAGCACTTCCTTGTTGTTGATTCGGTCGTAAAGCCTTGAGACCTGGCCCGTGGGCCCATCAATATTGACGATGAACTGAGGCGTTGTGACGACCTGGGTGGTACCGTTCACGGTCACTGTGATCGGATCGTTGAGCGTCATGTCTGCAGCGGCGGGAGCTACGTGATACACGCGGTATCCCAGGCTGGGCATGGAATTCGCCACGAACGTGAAGGTGATGAAAACCTTGCCGTCCCTCGCCTCCCGGCCGATGATCTGGGCCGCCTGACGAACACCCTGCGGATCCGTGACCGCGACGAACGGTGTGTCCGCATCAAACGGCATGGTCACTTCAATGGGGTCGCTGCGGGTCCAGGCCACGGGGTTAAAGAGGGTAAAGGGCTTCCCGTCCCCTGTCGTGTCCACGTGCTTTTCCAGCACGCTCCACGCGTTACCGATATGCTTATCGGTGATCAGTTTCATCAGCTTCTGCTTGTTCGCCGCTTCCTCGTACGTGCTGTGGATGGCGGTTCCGGGCGCGATGTCGTGGAACTGGTTGAAAGCCACGTGCCGCCAGCCGAAGCGGAGGTCGTCGTACGGATAGTCGCCGCCGTTTATGCTTGCGAGCGACGCGAGGGTTTCGGCGACATACATCTCGTTTTCAGAGTCGCGGACGATGCGCTTCATGTCTCCGTGGGTGGTGTAGCAACCCTCGAAGGTGTACTGGAGGTCGCGATTAACGGAGGGGAATCCGGTGGAGGGTTCCGCGGCCCGAACGGCGTTGTAAAAATCAAGGAACTGGGCCTCGCGGACTTCCGGGAAAGTCGGATCGGTCTTCAGCATCTCGAGTGCGGTGAGGTCGGAGATCGCCGGGCCCCCGCCGTGGTCTCCGGTTCCCAGCGCAACAAGCGCCATATTAACGCCGCTTTGCGCCTTGATCGTGGCCGGATAGTTCGTCTGATTCGCCGGGTCCACGGTGTTGTTATACCACCCGGGCGAGAACGGGGAATATGCCAGGACGCGCGATTGATCGGGCCCCTGCCACCAGAACAGGTTTACATCCGGGCCGCGCACCGGGCACCGCGCAAAGAAGAAGTTCTGGATTTCGGCCTCCCGGAGGATCTGCGGAAGCTGGCGGGTGTGCCCGAACGTGTCGGGGAGGAAGCCCACCTCGGCCTGCTTCCCGAATTTCTCCTTGAAGTATCCCTGGCCGTAAATGAATGACCGCGCCAGCGCCTCTCCACTGGGGATGTCCTCATCGCTTTCATCCCACATCCCGCCCAACAGCTCCCACTGGCCATTGGCGACCTTCGCCTTGATGTCCTGGAAAACCTTCGGGTCCATCCGTTCCATCGCCAGGTACGCCGACGCCTGAGTTTCGCCGAAATGGAAGCCCGGGAACCGGTACATAAGGTTCAGCTGCGTCTGTGCCGTTCCGCTCCACGTCTTCGTCGTGTCCGGCCAGTCCCATAGCCAGTTGAAGTCGATGTGGCTGTAGCCGCAGTAGTAGAGGACGCCGGCCGGGCTGCCAGGCGATCGCTTAACGATAAGCGTTGCCGGCTCCTTCGGCATTTTCAGGTGGGCCGCAGCGGGCGGAACGATCAACAGCGCGGCGAAGAGAGCGAAGCGTACCTTCATTTGATGACCTCACGATCTGTGATCAATGGACAATGGCCGATTGGCGATCTGCCGCAAGATTCCTGTGAAAAATTCAATCCCCGCACTTCCTGGTGGCCCCCCGAACGTCCGGGCAAGGCTGCTTGACTTTGTCGTCGAAATACTGTTGTCACCTTCGATGTTGCGGTCCAATCCATGATATCATATAGACGGACCATAATTGCACCAAAATTCACAAGAGGTTGCACCAGATGCGCTCATTTATCCGTTTCTTCGTTTCAGCGGCCGCCGTGGCGTCCGCGATCGCGGCGGTTTCGGCCGCAACGCCGGTAGTCGTGAACATCGTCGGATCCGGCCCGCTCGGGTGGGATAACGGGGTCTTCGCCGGGGAGGCCTCGCCGGCGCCAATGGCGAGCCTGGACGCGCCCACGGGTGTGACGACGACCTCCGACGGGCGTATCCTGATGGCCGATTTCATGGGCAACCGCATCCGGGCCGTCGGCACGGACGGATTGATCTCCACGCAGGCCGGCAACGGCTGGCCGGGGAGCCAGGGTGGGACGACTGCGCCCACCATCAGCCTGTGGGGGCCGTGGAGCGTGGCCGTCCGCGGCACAGGCGTAGCATTTTCAGACTCGTTCAACTCGTCCATACGCACGATTACGGGTGGCACCATCATACAGACCGCCGGCGTCATCGGCACCGTCTCCAACACGTACTACACCGGCTGGGCCGGATTTGACGGCGACAACGGACCTGCGACTTCCGCCCACCTGAACTGGCCGACGGGCATTGCCTCCGACAGCGCGGGCAATCTTTATATTGCCGACTCCTGCAATCATCGGATCCGCAAGATCAACGCCGCCGGCACCATCACAACGGTGGCCGGAAACGGCTGGCGGGACACCTGGGGCCGCGGACGCTACGCCGGAGACGGCGGTCCGGCCACATCTGCGTGCTTGAACTGGCCGACGGCGGTAACCGTGGACGGGCTGGGTAATCTGTACATCGCCGATACCTATAACCAGCGTATCCGGCGGGTGGACTCCCAGACGCAGGTCATCACCACCGTGGCAGGCACCGGGGACGTCGGCGGTGACGGCGATGGCGGCCCCGCGACGTCTGCCCGCCTGAACCATCCCCAGGGTCTGGCTCTGGGTGCGGACGGAACGCTCTACATCGCGGATTCGCTTAATCACCGCATCCGCTCGGTCAGCAGCGGCGCCATCAGCGCCGTGGCCGGGACCGGAGTGCGAGGTTACGCCGGCGATAACTACAGCGCCCTGTCGGCACAGTTCAGCGAACCCCGCGGCCTCGCCGTCACGCCCCTCGGCGACCTCATCGTCGCGGACACCGGCAACAATCGCGTGCGGATGATCATCTTCGGCGACACGGGACAGCTCGAAGGCATCGTCCGCGACGGCCAGACGAATGCCCCCATCCCCGGCGCCTCGGTTTGCTGGAGCGGCCTGCAGTCTTCCGCGGACGCGAATGGTTACTATATGCTGACGCTTCGGACCGGCAGCCCGGTGGTCACAGCCTCGGCTCCAGCGTATGGTCCGGCGGCGGACACAGTGGACATCACGGCCGGCGTTACCACCGTTCACGACTTCCTCCTGCCGTCCGGCACCGTCACCGGTCACGTGAGCGATGACGGCGGACACATCGTCGCGGGCGCAACGGTTACGGCGGCAGGTGCAACTGCGACGACCGGACCGGATGGTTCCTTCCAGATGCGGCTTGCGCCCGGCGCCCAGCCGATGACCGCCTCGAAATTCGGCTATGGACCGTCGACCACAACCGTCCAGGTGCCCACCAACGGCTCCATTCCCGTCCGACTGGTGGTCAGCCGCATCCGCTCCGTCGCCGTGCCGCTGAGCTACAACACCGACTGGATGTCGTGGCACACCAATCCCGGCGATTACACCAACCCATCCATAGACTACGCCTACCCCGCCGAGCAGTTGCCGGCTTCGCTCAGCATCTTCACCCTGCCCACATCCGGCGCCCCCGTGGACTTCTCGTTCCCGGACAAAACCGACGGAGTGAATAACTGCATCTTCATCAACTCACAGGTCATCAACGTGCCCCAGGGGCATTATGCGGGGCTTCACATGCTGGAGTCGGCGCGTTTTGGCGGGTTCACCGGCACAGTCACCCTGACGTACTCGGACGCCAGCACCACCAGCGCGTCGCTGATGTTCAGCGACTGGGCCTGGAATGCCGTTGGAAGCCCGTTGGGCGCGAACGAGAGCGTCGCGATTTCCTGCGACCACCGGCATCAAACGGGCGCTGCCCAAAGCACACCGCCCGTGGACATCCTCCACTCGCAGATGGCCGTCAACCCGGCTAAGACCCTCGTTTCCATCACTTTGCCGGCCGATAGTTCGGGGAGCGGTTCCAAGGACGGTTACCTCTTCGCTCTGTCCCTCGATTCCATCGGCGCCGCCCTGAGCTATGGCGATATCGACGGCGACGGAGTCGTCACCGCCGCGGACGCGGCCGCCGCTTTGTCCAATGCGGCGGGCCTGTCGGCACTCAGCGCGCCTCAGACGATCCGCGGCGATGTCGCGCCAGTCTGGCCTGACGGATCCTACGGCGACGGCACGATCGGCATCGACGACGCCCTGCGGATTCTCCGCCTGGCCCGCATGGGCTGAGTGGCAAGCGCTTTGGAAACAAATTGGACCAATTTCGCCCAAACCTGTAGGTTTTGTCGCCCCACGGGTGTATTTATTAAGTGAAGTTTGGTACAGGTTTGGACATTACTTGACCAACGCAGGATCACGCTCTGTTGAAGAAACTCGACCCCTACCCCATTCTTGAATCCCGCATTCGCGCGGGAGTCTACGCCCAGGGCGCCTGGCTCACCCCGGAACGTGAACTCGCCCGGGAGTTCGGGGTCCATCGCCAGGCCATCCGGCGCGCCGTTGCGCGCTTATCCGAAATGGGTCTCCTCGAGCGCCGGGCGGGCCACCGCCCCATCGTCCGCCGGCCGGACAGCATCGAACCTCCTCCCAACATCGTCGCCTTCCTGATGGGCAACGAGCCCCTGTTCCGCTCCTTCCAGGCCATCCTCAAAGGCTGCGAACAGGAACTCGTGGGCGCCGGCTACCGCCTCATGTTCGTCGACACGTACGCCGAGAGCGAGGAA
>DASXVS010000060.1 GCA_036504095.1 Armatimonadota bacterium
TCGTGGTTGATAACACCCATTATCGTTAGCGATTTTTGCTCGTTTGGACACAGCTGTGCGCCAACATAGAGAAGCAGGGGGAAACTGCTGTTGCCGGCCAAACCTCAATGGTTGATGCATATTCCGGAGATCCGAGCGCTGCTTGAGTCCTCGAACTTCCCGGTCATCGATCGGGCCATGGTAGAGAGTTTGTTTGGTCTTCGCCGCCGCCGGGCCATTGAACTGCTTCACTGCTTCGGCGGTTTCCAGACCGGGCAGTCCTTCCTGATCGAGCGTCTAAAACTGATAGAAGAGTTGAAGAGGATTGAAGGCGGGACTGATTTCTCTGCAGAGTCCCGGCGCCGCCAGCGGCTCTCGGAACATCTGGAACAGATCCGTCGCTGGCACAAAGCAAAGAGTGTCGTGATTCAAGTTGGCCGCGATGCACTGCCGGCCCGCGTGAAGAGACTGAGCGATGGCGTGCTGCTAGAGCCCGGCAATCTGCACATCGAGTTCTCCGGCACCGAAGATCTCCTCACCAAACTGTTTCACCTCAGCCAGGCAGCCGCGAATGACTACGAAGCGTTTCAGGCAGCCAGTGAGGGCGCCGTTCAAGAGAACCGGCGCCCTTTACTGGGCTAACTGACTTTATCGGTATGGTCGCTCTGTCCGGCAAACAGGCAGGCGGCCAAGACCGGAAAGTACTCGCACAAGGCGAGGTAACAGAAAGAAGGCCCGTCCAACTGCAGGATGACTGCCAGGCGGGGGAGCTTGCCGAGTTCCACGCGGCGAGTGCCGCGCTCCCAATGACCGACAGCTTCCGGCGTGAGACGGAATGCTTCAGCGACTTGGGCTTGGCTGATGTTTAGTTGCTCACGCCGCTGCCGGATCAAGGCACGCAGCGGGAGCGGAGTTAGTTGATGTTGATTGTTGATCATAGTGTTGGTTTTGCCAGCCGAGGCCGGCGGGATGAAATACAAAGAGGGCCGCTCGTAAGAGAGGCGGCGTGACCGGCAAGCCGGGCGGCCTACGTGTGGGCGGGCGCCTCAGGCGGGGACAAGACCGCGCACGTCCGCCTTCAGCGAGCAGGATCCTGCAAATGATTCTCGGAGGCGCCGATTGGGCCTAGACCCAAGCACGAACTTCTCTCCTGCCCGGGCCTGCCTATCGGCGTCACGCCCACGCCGGGCATCCGGCAAAACTTCCAACCGGATCGCTTCTTTGTCGGCGCCGTTGGGCAGTGAGACCAAACGGAGCCCAAAGGTGATCTCCTCCGGCGTCTTGAGTTCTTTATCGGCCACCCACTTGGCGGCGTAGTGATGTCTGGGAAGATGGGCGTTAGCCATTTGGCAGTCCGTTTGTGCCCCCACTCGGGACTGCCGCACTTCAGATGGTTCTACGCTGCTACAGCAGGCACGAGAACCGCGTGCCGTTTCCGAAGATCGCTGAGGATGCCCCACTGTTCCGTCGTCGTCGGAACGTACTCCTTGATCAAGGCCAGGCCGATGTGACCGAGCACCACGGCATCGGCCGTGTTGTCGTCGTCGGTGTCAATCTGGAAGCGCTTATAGACTGCCTTCATGACGACGTTCTTATCCACATTGCCCTTGCCGGTGACAAACTTTTTCAATTGGCTGGGCGTCACGAGAACCCTGAGGTCAATCCATGCGCCCCGCCACTACCTATACTTTGTTGGGGCTCCGTTTGTAAACGATGTGAACTCTATAAGTGCACGTGGATAGGTAGCTTGGCTAGGTCCGCGCAGCCGCACTCTGTGTTTCGTTCCGTCTGTTTCGCGGGCTCGGTAAAAAAAAATCGCCGGTTGGATCGGCAAAAACGTCTCCCCAGTGCCAGATGGCCAGATGGCC
>DASXVS010000061.1 GCA_036504095.1 Armatimonadota bacterium
ATGAACGATGAAGTATGAATGATGAATTCCGGACTCCGGCATTCATCGCTCATCGTTCATAATTCATCGTTTCCCTTCCTTCCCTCGTTTGCAGTTTTCAGGGCACAGAAACCCGGAGGATAGATGATGGAGTATGGAGGACGGATAACGTCTTTCACAATCCACACCTGTTCCTTCTCGCATAGCTTGACAACTTAAGGACGGTGCAAGGGTGCGGCGACGCGATGGTTCGGATCCATCTTCCGCCTTCCACCCTCCATCTTCCAGCTTTCTGGCGGGAATGCCGGCGCGGAACCACACGTTCCCATCCCGAACACGACCGTGAAACGCGCCAGGGCCTATGGTACTCGGAGGGTAACCTCCCGGGAGATACGGTCCCCGCCAGATTAATGTAACAAGTCGGCCCCCGTGCACATTGCGCGGGGGCCCACTTGTTATTTGGCCGTCGAGAATGCGTTGGATCTACATCGAGCCGTTCTTCATCTTCTGGTCCTTCGCCATCGCCTTCATCGGGTCATAGGGCTTGCCGTCCATCGTCATCTTGCCGCCCATAGACACCACGTTGACGACTTTCCATTCGCGGCCCATCCTGCGAAACGTGCTTTTCGAGGCGCCGGTATCGGTCATCTTGTGAAGCTTCTTGTCTTGCCCCATAACCGTGGTGGCGGTATGTTCGTGGACGATGCCGGTGGCCATGTTGCCCTTTCTGGTCACTGGCCCGAACGTGTAGTCCCACTTATCGAATGACTTCGTCATAGCAAGTTGCTGCTTCATCATGTCCATCGATTGTTTCCGATTCCATGTCTGCTTGCCCATCTGCATCTTGAAATCGGGGGCCATCATGCTATCCAGCGTCGCCATGTCCTTCGCTTTGACGGCGTTCATGTACTTGACGTATTCTGCCTTGAGCGCCTTCTCGGTGGCCTTATCGGCCGCGAAAGCCGTCGGTGTCCCCGCGGCGAGCGCCGCGATCCCGAGAGCCATCAATATTCTGCATCTCATCGATGTGTTCTCCTTCCAAATGGTTCAGGCTCGCCCACGCCGCTGCCCTGATCCGCTGGCAGGCGGTCCTGGCAATTCCAGTCTCTGCCTGAACGATGATGAACCCAATGATAACGCGGACGGCGACATACGGACCACGGGCCGGGGGTTCGGACCCTTCGCCAGGGGAGTCGGACATTGGCGCCGGGGGCGCCTGAACGTACCCCAAGTGCACTTTCGCGCAACGGACGATGTACAATGGGTGTTGAAAGGCTACACGTCAGCGGAAAGGGAACTACCTATGATCAGCAAGACCATGCAGGATGCCATCAACGCCCAAATCACCCGGGAATACTACTCCTCTTATCTCTATCTGTCGATGGCCGCGTATTTTGAATCGGAATCACTGACCGGCTTCGCGAAGTGGATGCGCGTTCAGGTGCAGGAGGAGAATGCGCACGCGCTCATTTTCTTCAACTACATCTGCGACCGGGATGGAAAGGTGGAATTGGGCGCGATCGAAAAGCCGCCGGCAGCCTTCACTTCCGCGCTTGATGTGTTTGAGAAGACGTACGAGCACGAGCAGAAGGTCACTGCGTGGATTAACGATCTTGCCGATCTGGCCGTCTCCGAAAAGGACCACGCCAGCCGCAGGCTCCTCGATTGGTTTGTGGACGAGCAGGTCGAAGAAGAGGCCAACGATACCACCATCATCGCCGCACTCAAACGCATCGGCAATGATGGCAACGCCCTGTTGACCCTGGACAAGGAACTCGGCGCCCGCGTTTTCGCGCTTCCGGCGCCGCTGGCCGGACGGGCGTAGGGATATGGGGAAATGGCGAAATGAGGAAATGAGGAAACGGCCAGAGGTTTCCTCATTTCCCCATTTCCTTCCTTAAGGGCCTATGGCCAGGGCCAGGTTGGCAGCCAGGGCCGCGAATGTGCTGTTCCCCTGGCCATGGGGTGTGGCGCGAGCGAGCCGTGTGAGCTCCTCACGCCGCAACCGCGCGACCACCGCCGGCCGGGGTTTTGCGGTGCGGATGACCATCAGCACATTAGTGAGCCTTCGGCCCGGCCTCACACACAGCCGTCCGTTGGCATAGAGCGCGCAAGAGGAGCCGCCGTCCAGCCCCAACGCCTCCTTGCACCCCAGTGCCTTCATTATCCCCGTCATCGTCCTGAGGTGGATGGGCCTCGTGACGCAGACGAGAAGCATCTTGTTGGCGCGCGTCCATCCAACCGCCGTCCTGGGTCGGAGCGCCCACAGGCTGCCATCCCGATACCCTTCGTCGCGCGGCGATAGCACGTTGCGCCCTTTCCTCAACAGCGTGGGGCCGGTGCAGAGTACGGTATCCCTGTTTCGCCAGTGGATCGTTCGCCCATACCGGCGTGGATGGAAATCCAGCGTGTTGCTGGCAAAGGCGCAGAACCCCGTGCCGGCGGGACCCCGATAGACAGTGCGGCCGTTCCTGACGATGTCGCCAACCGGCAGCAGAGAGCGCACGCAGAAGAACGTGCCCGTGATCGCCGCGGCAGGCTGCATCCGGCGCATCATGGAAGCCATCGACTCCGAGTGCCCGATCCCTCCGCGGGCGAGTCCGACGGTTACGGCGAGGTGCGGGTCATTCAGGTTGACCGTTACAACCTGGGCGGTCACACCATGAACGCGGTGCGTTTGCGCGACGACACCAGGTGTGGTGAGCGCGGGCGCCATGGTCGTGGCGGCCAGCGCCGCCACCGTTGTGGCCCGAATGATGAGCGACTGATAGCCCAGTATCATATCAGACTCCTCTCTGCCACTATTTGAGACCGGATCACCGGTCCTCTTCGTGCGCCCCTGGGGGCGCCTTTTGCCTTGATGGCGGCGATTATCCCTTGATGCTAGGTACCTGGATCAACGTTGGGACTGTTCTGGTTGGCACTGTGGTTGGCGGGCTTCTCGGCGAGCGCCTGAAGCCTCAAACACATTCCACTGTGACCTCGGTACTGGGTTGCATCACGCTTATCCTGGGAATCGAGAGCGCCATGAAGACGCCGGACGCGCTCAAGACGGCCGCCCTGGCGCCACAACTGGGGTTCTTCCTCGTCGTGCTGCTCTCCCTGCTGTTCGGCGCCTTGTTGGGTGAAACCCTGGATGTTGAAGGTTGGTTGCATAGACTGGGCCAATTCGCGGAGAAAAGATTCGGCCAGAGTGAAGGCGACTTCGGAAAGGGATTCGTAACCGCCAGCCTGCTGTTTTGTGTGGGCCCGCTCACGATTCTGGGGTGTTTCCAGGATGGTTTGAAAGGCGACTACTCGCTGCTGGCCACGAAGGCGGTTCTGGACGGATTCGCGGCGATGGCGTTCTCCGCGGCGTTCGGGTGGGGCGTGGCGCTTTCCGCGGTCACCGTCCTGGTAGTCCAGGGAGGCTTAACGCTCAGCGCCGGCGCCGTGCAGCCCCTGATGAATGACGTGATGATCACGGCGATGACCGCGGCGGGGGGCATCATACTGATGGGACTGGGTCTGAAACTTCTGGATATCAAGCAGATGCGGGTGGCGAATCTGTTGCCGGCGCTTGTCCTTGCGCCGGGCTTCGTCGCACTATGCAATCTGGTCAAGCCGGGATTCTTCCCGGTGAACTGAACCCGGCGGGAATCTCCGCAGGGTGGGACACATGGAGAGGCTATGGCATCACTGACGAGCATTCTGGCGAAGATTGAGGCGGAGGCCAAACGCGAGCCGTTTGACCTTGATATCGCGGCATACAAGAGGGCGGGCCGACCGGCGGCTTCGCCGATACTGCTGGCGGGCAACGTCGAGGCGCCACTCTGCCTCTTTGCACGCGACCTGGGCCAGGAGGAAGTACTGCGTGGGCAGCCGCTCATCGGATCGGCCGGCCGCCGCGTCCGGAAAGCGATCTGGGACCGCGTGATGCCGGGCCGAACGCCGGACTCCCCCTACTACAGCGCCGTGTTGGACCACGTGATGCTCACTAATACCGTACCTTACAAGCCGAACGGAAACGTTGAATACGACCGCGCGACGAAGAGCCGTTTCCGGCCGTTCATCGAGGATCTGCTGGTGAACGTATGGACCGGAAGCAATCTGATTCCCATGGGTGAGGGGGCGTTCAAGTGGTTCGCGCAATATGCGGACAAGGGTGTGGTTCTGGCATTCTGGGATGATCGCGACGCGCGGTTCTCCGGGACTCTGGACATAACAGTCACCTGCGAGTCCGGCGGCGACCACAGCGAAAAGCTGATCACGCTGGCCCCGATTCCGCACCCATCACCGAGAAGCCCGTTCATGGCGCAGTTCCCGTCGCTGCTGGAAAAGCGGCTGGACCAGTTCCTGGGCCGATGAACACCGCGGACGCCGTTTCAAAAAACCGTCTTCCCGCGCTTCCGCGATGCTGACCTGATCTGCCGGCCTCTAAATGCCGAGATGGCCTTGCCGCGGGCGAGGAGTCGGAGCGTAGGGAACTCGAAGCGCCTGACGCCATCACAGGGACTTAGTGAGCATCATCGGATTGAAGCGGTTCTTGGCGAAGATGTACCAGGCGCACGCGGAACTGAAACCCTTTTTGGGGTCGACCCAGTCGGCTGGGTTGTTCTTGAGGGCGGTGTAAGGCAATGCTCTCGTTCGCACTCCGCCGATGCGCCGCTCGATCAGGAAGGCGTCCATCTGGTTCGCGTAGAAACGGCCCCGGTCCGCGTCTCCGCACGCGAATTCCGCGCACGCCATGTGGCCCAGGCCATCCAGCCAGACGTTATTCACATTGATGTCGGCGCTATGGTGAAACCCCATCGCGGATTGACCGTTGATGGTCAGAGACTTGCGATAGCGCAGATCGGTTTCCGGGATGGACAGCAGGCGCGCCGCTTCCTTACCATACGCCAGGGCGCGCCACGAGTAGAGGTCCAACGGGAGCGTATTGCGGCCCTGCAACTGTCCGGACAGCCACGCCTTGATGCGCTGAGCGTGCTCGGTGTCCCCCAAGAGCTGGAAGACGGCGTAGCAGTCGATGTTGCCTTCCTCGTGGCCCGATTTCTCGTTAAGGTATTTGTCGCCGCTGCGCCAGCCGTGCTGAACGTACCCGGTGTCGGCACCGTCGTTCTTGAACCAGGCGAGCAGAAGGCCGTCGATCGAATTCACCAGGTCGCGGTACCGCTGCGATTTGAACTCCCGATCGTGGTATTCCGCCGCCAGTAGCAGCCAGGCCATGTCGCCCATCCATCGGTCCGATGAGCCGGCGGCGTCGTGGTAGGCGGGAATCCGGTCGGCCTTCCGCAACGTAACATTCTGATAGAACCCCCTCGCCTCGCCCCTCAAGTAAAAATTCTGAAGCTGCGGGTCCTCGCTGGATCGGATGGTAGCTCTTGCATAGAAATCCAGGATGCGCTCCGCGCGTGCCCTTTCTCGTTTGAGCGTGAAAGCCATCGCGACGAGGGCGTTGTTGAACGTCTGCGCGCTATTGTCTTCCTGCGCGGGAACGAGCCAACCGTCCGGTGAAGACTTATCCTGGATACGCTTCAGGTATTCCAACACGAGGGGATCCTCGGGGCTGAGGGTGCGGCTTCGACGCGCGGCGAAACCATATCCGGCGAGATCCCTGTTCGGATCCAGCACGGGGCCCGCCGGTGGAAAGGTCGGAGTTTCGCCCGGAGCCCCCGTGCCCATGCCGGCGAACCAGATCTGTCCTGCTCCTGAGCCCGAAATTGCGAGCGCAACGGCCGAAGGTTTATCGAACGTGCCGTCGCCACCCCACCAATACTCCAGGGAGGCGCGCGTGAGCACGAGGCGCGTCCATTCGCGGTAACGGCCCTTCAACGGCACCTTTCGACCGAACACGGAGCCGTTGGCGGCGATGAGTTTGATCTCAAGGTCGCAGGTAACCCCATCGTTCTTGACGGAGAAGACGAATGGATTCGATTGCTCATACGCGGCCGGCGTGGCGGTGCGAATCTCCACCCAACTATGATCCGTGGAGAGGGTGTACGTGACCGCGATCGAACCGCGCCCGTCAACCTGGCTGTCCTTGATGCCGATCGAGCTTCCGGCGTCGGAGGAGGTTACCCAGCCTGCCACGCGCCCGGCGGACGGCCAAGCTGCCTGCTCGGCCGCTCGCGCCGGCGGCGACAGGAGCGATACCACCTGCAGCAGGAGCACTGCGCACAACCTGATTTGAAACAGCATCAGCGGCCCCCTGTGTGATCAGTTGGTTGCACCGTCCTGTGCCCGGATGCGGGAAGGGCGCAAAGGATGTCTCCTATGCGCCCTCGTCTCAGTTCCATAACCCGTCACGCTACCCGGCTTTTCAAGTACTCTTCCTCGGCGCGGTCCAAGTCTTTCTCGTGGACAACGGGCTCCGCGGGTTCCTTCGCTTTGACAGGTTTAGCTCCAGTGGCCGGTTCCAGGTCCTTTTCGCCTACGATAATCGTGTATTGAAGGTGGAATTCCCGTTCTTGGTCGCTCAGTTTGCTCCGGGCATCCTGCGAGATGCTGTCCAGCCATTTCGCCTGCATGGCTGTTTCGATCTCCGTGTGGCGGATCGCGTTTTTCTCGGGGAGCGTTTCACGGTCAACAGTAACGCAGACCTCCTCCGGTGAGTAGACTTTCGCCACCACGCCGCTGAGCCCGGCGTAGTGCGGGAAGTAGGCGTTTTCTTTGATATCCTTGGCCGTCTGCTCGCGCGTGACGACGCGAACGCGGTCTCCAGTTTTGATTCCTGTCATACGATCCCTTTTCCCATCTGATAGCTATTGTCTTCACCATCATGATAGAGGGCTGAGCGCGCCCGAACAAAACCACGATGACGGCCAGCCTCTGTGGCGCAGTCTACGGATTGGCCTGTTCCAGGCTCTTGAGCGCCCGGTCGAGGTCCTTCAACGCCGCGCCATACCTGGCCCAGTCGCCGGCCCTTTGCGCAGCCTGTGCCTTGTTCCACGCCCGCGTCGCCCTCTGGACCATCGCCCTGGTTCCGACTTTCGCGGTTGATGCCGGGCCGGCCGCCGGGGCGGTCTCGATGGTTCCGCCTGTGGACATCGTGCCGGCGCCGAAGATGTTGTTCAGGGCTTCGCCCAGCGTGCCCGCCATCTCAACGCGGTCCCCGTAGGCGACGATCACCCGGACAAGTTCCGCGCGGCTGTTCCCCTGATTCTCCGATTGCACGTAGAGGGGCTGGACGTAGAGCAGGCTCTTCTCCAGCGGTATGGTGAGCATGTTTCCCAGCACAACCTGGGAGCCCTGCTGGTTCAGCAGGGTCAGTTCCTTGGAGATGTCCGGCTTCTGGAGGATGCTGGCGTCCATCTGGCTGGGACCGAGCGGCAGGTTGTCGATCGGGAAGCGGTAGGTCACGATGTCGGCGTAAGATCGCTGGTCACACCGCGCGGCCATCCAGGCGATCATGTTATTCTTCGCGCGGGGGGTGAACGGCCGGATCATCACCATCTCCTGGCGCTTCTCGCCCGGAAGGCGCATGATCACGTAATAGGCCTCCATACTTTCGCTCACCTGCTGTCCAATGGGGCCGCGCGCGGCGTTCGGGAGATCCCACGCGTCCTCCTTGGTGAAGAAGGTCTTCGCGTCCGTCATGTGATAGGTCAGGTATTTGCGCGACTGGATGTTGAAGAGGTCTTCCGGATACCGGATGTGATTGTGAAGCTGAGCCGGCATCGAGGATATCGGTTTGAACATGCCGGGGAAGATCCGGGAGTATGCCCTTAGGATCGGATCGCCCGGGTCCGCCTCGTAGAACGTCACCGTTCCGTCGTACGCGTCAACGGCGATCTTCACGCTGTTACGGATATAATTGAAGTCGCCGGTGCTCTCGCTGTACGGATAGCGATCGGACACCGTGTAGGCATCCTGCAGCCAGATAATGCGTCCATCCGCGACCACCGGGTACGGATCCTGGTCGAGCGACAGGAACGGCGCGATGGTGCTGATGCGCTCGCCTATCTCCCGTCGGATCATCAGGCGGCTGTCCGACGTGATGAACCGGCTCAACAGGAAGTTCTGGTCTCCGAGATACGCGGAAAGGACGAGGCGGGACAGACCGCCGCCGATGCGGATGCCTGCCTTGCCGTCGTAGGAGGAATAGACATCCGGCGAGCCGGGATAGTCCAGTTCCTTGGTATTTCCGTCAACAACGGCCCAGTCCTGCCGGGACTCGCCGAAATAGATGCGCGGCTGAGTGAGGGACAGGTCCGTGGATGTCGTGGGCGGGATGCCTTTCATCAGGAAAGTCGGCTGGTTGTCGCCGGACACTTCGTTCACGGGGCTCATGCATACGCCAAACCCGTGCGTATAGACCAGGTGGATATTCTGAAAGGACTTGGCCTGGGACGGCAGGAGCGCCTGATTCATCTCCCGCGCGGCCACCAGCACCTGGCGATACTTGCCATTGATGGTGTAGCGATCGACGTCCACGGAGTTGAAAACATAGTACGGCTTGATTTCCTGCAACTGGCGGTACGCCTGGACGGCGATGTTGTAGTCCCACAGGCGCGCATTATCGATGGTCTGCGAGTTTCGCCGGATGAGGCCGGCCGACATGTCGTTGTGGATCGGAAATTCGGTGATCCGTGTCGCGTCCAGGTTGTAGGCGCGACGCGTGAACTCGATGTTGTTCTCGATGAATGGCTCCTGCGCGGTGAACTCGTTGGGCTTCACGCGAACCTGGTCCACAATGCCCGGATACACGGTTCCGCCCGCGAAAGACACCGCAACCAGCAGAACGAGCGCTCCAAAGCCCCACGTGACCTTCCGGAATGCCAGTTGCGCCACCCAGACAATCGCCGCAAAGACGCTGAGGGCCAGAAGAAGGTACAGCACAGGCAGTAGCGCGTGAACGTCCGCATAGCCTGCCCCGGCGGAAACCACGTCGGACGAGGCATAGAGCAGGTCGTAACGCTGCAGGTAATAGGAATACGCCTTCACGAGGAGCGCCAACGCGACGAGCGCGCTGATGTGCTTCGCCGCCTGAGGGGGTATTCGCCTTCCCAACAGGAGCCAGCCCCGGACCGGGTCGTAGTACTGGGCGGCGGTGACCGCGTAGGCGAACGTCACGCCGATGAGAGTGAGAATCAGCGCGGAGAGGGCGAATCCGACGGCAAACGACTGAAACGGCAGCTGGAAGACATAATAGCCCACATCATTCTTGAATAGAGGGTCCAGCACGTTGAACGGAGCGGCAGCTTTGTAGAGCAGGAAAGACTCGTACTGTCCGGAGGCGGTTGCGCCCGCAAGCAAGGCAAGCACGAGGGCACCGCCATACAGGAGCGGCCCCAGAGTGCGCCGCGCCACCATCTCAACCTGCCCACGGAGATCCACGGGGATCGCGGGCGGGGGGAGCATTTTGAGCGCGAGGTAAACGTTGGGAAGCGCGATGGCCAGAAAGAGGACGGCGAAAACGATGCCCAGTCCCCACTGCGCCTGAAGCAGCGTCCAGAAGACCTGCGTATAGCCGACCTCGCCGAACCAGCGCCAGTCGACCCAGAAATTGACGAGACGTCCACCCAGCAGCAGAAGGATCAGGGCGATGGCCATCACCCAGGTCCACCCACGAGATGGGCGCGACGGCTGCGGAGCCGGCCTGCCGGGACGATTCACGCCGTGCGGGATGCGATCCATTGTGCCAACCTCCTCAGTGCTTCTCTCTCCCCGCCGTCGGGCAGCGAATTGAGCGACTCAACCGCGGCTTCGGTGCATTTATCGGCCGCCGCACGCGCGCGGTCCAGCGCCCCTGACCGGATGACCAGGGACCGAACCCGTGTGAACGCAGCGTTCGAGCAATCTCCATGCGCCAGTACGTCAACGAGGCGCCTGGACGTTTCATCGCGTGCCTGCAGCGCCACGATGACCGGGAGAGTGTACTTCCCCTCACGGAAATCCGCCCCGACGTCCTTGCCGGTCTCGCGTGTGTCGCCCACGTAGTCGAGCAGATCGTCGGTCATCTGGAACACGAGGCCGATCTGTTTGCCATATTGCGACAGAGCGTCAAGCGCCGGTTCGTCTGCGTTGGCCACGAGACCGCCCACGCGACAGCAGGACGACAGAAAATGCGCCGTCTTGCAGTTTATGATTTCCAGGTAGTCGTCCACGGAAATCTCCAGGTCACCCCTCTTGGATGCCTGAAGCACCTCGCCTTCGCAGAGACGCGTTGTCACCTCGCTGAACACACTCATGACGTCCTTGCGGCCGTAGTCGCTGAGCAGGTTGAAGGCCCGGCTGAGAATATAGTCGCCGGCGAAAACCGCGACCTTCGGGTCCCACCTGCGGCAAACCGTGAGGCGGCCCCTGCGCATCGGGGAAGCGTCCATGATGTCGTCGTGAAGCAGCGTGGCGGTATGGATCATCTCCACCGCGGCGGCGGCGGGGAGCAAGTCCTGCGTGCCGGCGCCCAACAGGCGTCCGCACAGCATCACCAGGGCCGGACGAAGCCGCTTGCCGCCTGAATCGAGTGCGTACCGGCAGACAGATGCCATGAGCGGATCGTCCGAGGCGAGTTGCGAACGAAGAAACTCCTCCACCTCCGCCATATGCTCGTCGGCGCGCGATACCATTTCAACGGAGGTCATTTGGTGACTCCCGGCTTCGTACCAACGTGGATTGCCACGATCCCGCCCGTCAGGTTCACGATCCGGATGTCGGTCAGACCGGCGGAGCGCATGATGTCGGAGAGCCCATCGCGATCGACGAACGCGGCGAGCGAAGCGGGCAGATAGGCGTAGTTCCGCTTTCGCGGGTGGACCATTCGGGCCATCGTCGGCAGCATCTTGTTGAAATAGACGAAATACAGGGCGCGGAACGGCGGCCAAATGGGTCTCGCAAGCTCGAGGCAAACAACCCGTCCGCCGGGCCGCACAACGCGGGTCATCTCGACGAAACAGCGCTTCAGATCCATCACATTGCGGGTGCCGAACGCGATGGTGGACGCGTCGAATGCGCTGTCGGCGAAGGGCAAGTCCATGGCGTCGCCCTCGATCATCGGAACGGGCGCGCGGAGTTCCTGGTTTCGCTTTCGTCCCAGTTCCAGCATGGGCAGGCAGAAATCCGTGCCAACCACGAGTCCCTGAACTCCCGTGTGGCGCAGCAGCTCGCGGGCGAGATCCCCGGTGCCGGTGGCCACGTCAAGGGCCTTTCCGCCCGGCTTTAGGTTGGCTTCGCGCGCCGCCACACGGCGCCAATGCTGGTCTTGCCCCATCGACAGCGTGCGGTTCAAGAGGTCATACGTGGGGGCAATCTGGCTGAACAGGCCGTGTACAAAGCGGGCCTTTTCCCGGCCCTCCGGTATGTCGATGACAGGCGCTGTTACGGACATCATAATACACTCATCTCAGCAAGGGGAACGCGGTCTCTACAACACAACGATAGCGCGTTCCGGCGCGGGCGGCGACCTTCAGAGCTAAAATACGCACACGCACCCGGGCGTTCCGTATCCCGATGGACAGGAGACGCATGATGTATCGTGATGAGTTCGTAGACGTAAGAGAGGTAGCGCCGGAAATCGAGGTGGAACTGCGATACGCCGGAACGCGCCACGCATTCGCCCGGGCGATGTATCCTCTGAACCGTGCCTTTCTCCGTAGGGAGTGTGCGCTGAAACTGGCGGCGGCAAACGAGTTGTTGCGACCGACAGGCCTTCGTCTGAAAGTATGGGACGCATACCGTCCATTGAGCGTACAGGCCGCCATGTGGGACCAGTTTCCCGACCCGGAATTCATCGCGCCCCCGACTCGCGGGTCCAAACACAATCGCGGTGTCGCTGTAGACGTCACTCTGGTGGACCATCTGGGCGCTGAGGTGGAAATGCCGACCGATTTCGACGACTTTTCACCGGCCGCCCGTTCCGATGCCGATTGCTCTGCCCGATCAGCCACCCATCGGGAATTGCTTCGGGAAGCGATGCTGGCGGCCGGATTCGCCGGCATCGAGAGTGAGTGGTGGCACTTCGCCGATCCGGGCTGGGAGCAGTATCCGCTCTGCGATGTGTCTCTGCACAAGCTTGCGGCCAAAGCGGATGCGAAGCGGCGAGGGTAAAGCCTTCGGAGGCCCGGTGCTGGGGTTTAAAGGATGGGGAACGCGAGGATCTGCCCCGCCGAGCTCCCCACGACGATGACGTCCTTGCCCGGTGTTGACCCGCTTGCCGATGGGCTGCCATCGAAGCTCGCCGCGACAGGAGAAGCGAAGACGGCATACGCCTCCGGATGGTCCCACGGGACAGCGTACAGGCGCCCGGAGTGGCTCCCGATGTACACAAGGCCGCCCACAACCAAGGGAGTTGCCTCGAACGAGGCGGCGCGACCGTCCAGAGGCGTCGGACGGAAGGCAGGGGACCCGTCGGCCATATTGACGCCGTAAAGCCTGCCGTCGGTCGTCCCGAAGTAGAGGACGCGTTGAACGCGATCGAGCCATGGCCCCGCTCGAAGGATACCGCCGTTCAGTGCGATGCTGCCGTCGCCTGTCCACGCGGGCTGACCATTGCTGGCGTGCAGGCAGTACAGTCGGCCGCCGCGCGAAGGACTGGCGGCGGCATTCCAAGTGGCGATAAACAGGTCCCCGGTGTTGTGATCGACGGTCGGCGCCGCGGTGATCCGTGCTCCGTACGTAGCCTCCCACTGGGGTACCAGGCCATACGGTTCGGATTTGAGCGCGATCAGGTTCCGCCCGAAACCGGGGCGCGAGGCCGACATATCGTTGTCGAGGGCGGCGATGACGAGCGTGGAGTCTTCCTGGCCGGGGACGGCGGGCGACGCGGAGGCCGATGCCCCAGGGCCGTAACCGATGACTCGGCTGCCGGCGGGCAGCGCCAACTGGGGTGTGCCGCTGCCGACGGGTACGACGTTCAGCAACCGGTGTGGACGAACCGCCGTGTTGACACCCGAGTACGTGAACTCGAGGCGTTGCGAAATGTCTGAGCGCTCCACAACGATGCGGCCCGCGGAAAAGAGGCCGCGCGCGTCCGCCACCTCGAGGTAGGCCTGCGCCGGAGGGGGCGATTGCCTGCCTGAAAGCGTGGTCTGAACCACCCGGCCATACGTGAGCCCACCGGCAGGCGAACCATCGACGGCGTTACGGCGGATGATGCGGCCGTTTGTAGCGGTTACGTAGACGTAATTCCCGCGCACGGCCGGAGTGGATACGATGGGCACGCCCGGGCAGACGCGTTGCGGGCCGTTCCAGGCAGGTGTTCCATCCAGGTTGAACGCGTACAGCGTCCCAGCGACCGTGGCGACGTAAACGCGTTCGCGGCCGAGGTTCCCATAAACCGCGGGCCGGCCTTTCACCGCGCCGTCCAGCGGGATCGGAAAATTGGGCAGGAGCGACCCGGCGGCCGGCCCGGTGGCGTGAAGGGCGTAGAGAACGCCGTCGTCCGCCGCAACATAGACTACGTTGCCGTAGACGGTCGGCGATGAGGCAACCGGGGCGATACGTCCCTCGCGAGGGAACACCCACGCCGGCGTGAATGGCGCGGTCGCGCAAGCGGCGCCGGCTAGCCAGGCCGCCGTTATACCGATCGCCAGAATTGTAGAGTGCCTCTTCATCGAATCTTATGAAAATGGGGGAGGCCCGTTCGGGCCGCCCCCATAAAGAGCCGCCGTCAGGCGGGAATCCCTACGACTGCGTTCCGCCGTCGTCTTGCGGGTTGTGGGCCGGCGTCGGAGCGTAAGCCCATTCCATTTGTCCACGCGGATCCGAGACTGCAAATGCCTCCCGAGGCGCTTCGCCCGCCACCGCCACGGTAGCCTGCGACGCCGCGACCAGCGACGTTCCGTACGCATTGTGCGCCGCGGCGAGCCCTTCGGAGACGATGACCGTTGAGTCTTCACCGTCGATGGAGCGTACACCGAATTCTCCGGAGGTGGTCCGCACGTCGAGCGTGGGAGCGATCACCGTCACGTCCGTCGCGGCCTTAACCCACAGTTCGCCCCGCATCAGGCGAAGCTCCCACGACGGGTTGTCCCGCGTGGGCGACCGTTGAACGACAAACTCCGTGTGAGCGTTGGTCTTGACGATCGTCCCGTCCTTCAATTGGATGGTGACGATCGTGTCTTCCGCGCTCTGCATCCGTGTCTTAACCCGAACGTCCGCGGCGGCGTCACGCCATGCGTGGTTGCCGTCAACCCTGGACAGGAAACGTCCGTTGGCCAGGTTCCCCGGCGTCCGAATCTCCATGATCGTCCCGATCGGGGCTTCCGCTACAAGCGTTGGCGCGGGCGGTGCGGGGTGCGTCACGGGGGTGACGGTTTTGTGCGCCGTGACGACGGGCGCGGCGAAAATGCGTTTCGAAGCGGCCGGCGCCGCGGTTGGCCGTGGGCGAATGGCCGGAGCCGCGATGATGGTGCGCGGCACAGCTTTGATTGCGGGCGCCTGGGCGACTTTCACGGGCTCGGCCTGTTTCGCGACGGTCGGTTCGGGCTGCAGACTGGCAGTAAACGTGCGCCAGCCTACGGAAGCAAGGGCGAGCATCGCCGCCGTTGCGGTGGCGGGGCGCCATGCCAATCTACGCCAGGCGGGCACAAAGACGGGGCGCGCCTTTTCACGGCTGATGGCGTTGAGAACGTTGTAGCGAATCGAGGCAGGGGCGGTCATGTGGACCTTCATCGCGTTGGCCAGAAGCGCTTCGTTGAACGAGGCTTCGCCCACGAGGTCACAGCACGACTCACACGCCTGGAGGTGATCGAAAAACGCGTCGCCACAGGCGGGCGAGAGTTCCCCGTCCAGGTAAGCCGACAGATTTCGCTTTATGTCCTTGCAGTTCATCATCCGGTTCCTCCCGCAGGGGAGGTATTCCCCGAGGCGAAACGCCTCTTCGGCAGGAGCGCGGTGCGCTCGCTTGATACCTACGCCTTCACACGGCCGTGGCGGAGGCTCTTTTGCAGCATCGCCTTCGCTCGATGGAGCCTGATTTCAACGTTTTTGACCGAGATATCCAGCATAGCCGCAATCTCCTTGTAGGAGAAGTCCTCAAGGTATTTGAGGACGATCGGCATCCTGTACACCACGGGCAGCGCGTTGACGGCGTCCATCACGGCCTTCCGGTCCTCCGCGGCCAGGAGAGTCTGCTCCGGCAGCGGCACATTGTCCGGTATTTCCACCTCTTCGCCCAGCAGGCTGCTGAGCGACATTGCCGGTGGGCGGCGGCGGTGCTTCTTCAACCAGTTGATACAGTGGTTGGTGGAGACCTTGTACAGCCAAACTCCGAACCGATAGTTTTGATCGTACTTAGACAGCACGTTGTACAGATGGATGAAGCAATCCTGGCAGAGGTCTTGTGCGTCCTCCCGATTGCCCGTCCAATAGTAGGCCAGCCGGTAAAGGCTGTCCTCGTAACGTGCCATTAGTTCGTCAAACGCGCCTTCGCTGCCATCGAGGCATTCAGCAACCAGCGCATCGTCCGGCGAGTTGGTCATATAAGGTCCCGGATAGGACCGCCACACGCTTTCATGAATACATACACTCCGCGTGCCGCAAATCCTACAGGTAAGAGGCAAAAACGGCTCCACGCCGACGCCACCTTCATTATACATCAGGCGGGCGTCTGCGAGAGTCGGATTCCGGGGGCATGCAAATGGGTATGGTGCGCCCCGAATGAAAAGAGCAAGGAATGTGCCAGAGGGTGGAAGTGGGAAGTTCGAAGTTGGAAGTGGGAAATGAGGCAATGGGGAAATGGGGAAATGAGGAAATGAGGAAATCAGGCTGGGTCACAACGCGTGTGTTTTGAATATTTTGGTTACCATGGATGCCAGGTTCGAGCGCGACGTAAAATGTAGATAGTGACGTTCGCGCTTGAGAGGTTTCCATGCTGAAGAAGAAATACCGTGAGCAGCCGCA
>DASXVS010000062.1 GCA_036504095.1 Armatimonadota bacterium
AAAGGGCTGTCCTCGCTTTCGTGGTCACCGAAAAATCGGGCCACAACAGATGAGCGGGGTCAACCTCCGAGGAGGTGCCCCAAAGTAAGGGAGGACAGCCCGAATGAAATCCTATGTGGGAATGGACGTGCACAGCAAGTCGAGCGTTTTCGTGATTCAGAACGAGCGTGGAGAGGAGCTGGGGCGGGGCGAGGTGGCGACGTCGAGGGAGGGATTCGGCTTGCTGCGGCAGCGGTTTGGGCTGCGAGCCTCGACTTTGGTGGCTCTGGAGTCGGGGACGATGGCGTTCTTTGCGGCGAGACGGCTGAGCGAGCTGGGTCTGTCGCCGGTGGTAGTGGACGCACGAGAAGTCCGGATGAAGGCACATCGTCCGAGGCAGAAGAGCGACACGCGTGATGCCGTCGAGCTGTGCGAAGGCATTCGGCGAGGCCTTTACCGAGGCATCGTGCACGTGCCACCCGGGGAGATCGAGCACCTGCGCAACACCCTCTCGCGGCGGCGCCACTTCGTGCGGCTCGGGACGGCCGAGATCAATGCGGCCAAGAAGATGCTTCGAGGAGCGGGGCTCTCGGAGCTGAGCCGCCAGCATCTGGGGACGCGTCGTGCCTGGCAGCGTCTTCTGCAGGCCCTTTCCGCACACCCTGACGTGCGGGAGTTCGTCGAGCTTCACGGCCGGGCGTGGCAGAGCGCCATGGAGCAGAAGACTTCTTGCGAGAAGAGCCTCGAGGAGCAGCACGCATTCTTCGGAGAGGACGTCGAAAGGCTCAGGACCGTGCCGGGCGTCGGAGAAATCGTGGCCCTGACGGCGATCGCAGTCTTCTCGGACGCCACGCGGTTTCCGAGCGCCAAGCACGCAGCAAGCTACGCGGGGCTCGTCCCCCAAACCTACCAGTCGGGCGAAACGAACCGCCAGGGCCACATCACCAGGACGGGATCGCCCGAACTACGGGCCATGCTCGTGCAGGCGGCTCACACGGCACGAAGGCAGAGCAGTCCTCTGAATCCGTTCCTGAGGAATCTCACGCTTCGCCTGGGGACGCGGCGAGCCGTCACCGCCGTAGCGCATCGACTGTGCCGCGTCCTGTACGCGATGCTTCGTGACAAGAAGAGCTTCGACGCCTCGATGCTGAAGGCCCACGAGCCGCGCATGGTCGTCGAAAAGAAACGGGTCTATCGACTGAGGCCTCACGCAGCGACGAGCTGCTGAAGGCCGAGAAAGGAAAGCACGCCGCAAATCTTGCCGAGAATCGGGTGGATGACCCTGCTGCTGAACTTTGGGCCAAAGAGCCCGGGATATCGTTTGGGGCGCCATCCGCTGAAGTGATACGTGGGGCATAGACCCCGAATGGACGAGTGGCCGGCAGCTTCGTGCGGCGAAAAGAATCTCAGGCGAGGGGCTTGACAGAAATCTTCATGGGCGAGTTCACCGGCGAGAAGGAAGGAGCGCGAGCGACTGACGCCGAGTCCGGTGCAATGAGGTGTTGGGCGGCGACCGGGCGCTGGAAGTAGGCCATACCTAGCCCCAGAAGATGTGCGTAGGATCGGTTTCGAGCTCGCGAACAAGGCGAGCCGTGTCCTTTGTGGGACGGGCGTTCTCGTACGCGTACCAGCGGCCAGTGTGCCGGAGCCAGAAGAGCCGCCAGCGCCCGTCCGGCTCGTAATGGAAGCGCGCGATGGGATGTTCGGTTTCCTGGGAGTGGTCTCGGAAATAGGGGCGACATTCAACGACCGTTATGTCGTTACCGCGCGCTTTGATTTCGAGCCGAACCTGAGCGCGCGCGTGAGGCGGAATCTTGCGCCACGCGAACTGTTCGAGCTGGGTGATGAGGCGCTGGCGCTCGGCTTCCGGCACAGGCACGACAATGATCCGCTTTCGCCGCCCAACGATATCGTTTCAATGAAGACGAAGAAAGGGCTGTCCTCGCTTTCGTGGTCACCGAAAAATCGGGCCACAACAGATGAGCGGGGTCAACCTCCGAGGAGGTGCCCCAAAGTAAGGGAGGACAGCCCGAATGAAATCCTATGTGGGAATGGACGTGCACAGCAAGTC